>JAYVMM010000450.1:0-1927 GCA_043758975.1 Planctomycetota bacterium
CCCTCAGCGGGCGGGCTCTACCCGGCCGAATTCTACCTGCTGGTGCGCAGCTGGGACGGCCTGGCGAGCGGGCTCTACGGCTACCACCCGCGCCGCCACCAGCTGGTGCCGCTGTGGCCCGGGACGGAGCTGCTCGCCGCCCTCGACGCCGCCTGCTACCACAATGCCGCGGTCGCCGCCGCCCCCGCCTGCTTGGTGGTGAGCGGGCTGTTCCAGCGCAGCGCATGGCGCTACGGCGAGCGCGCCTATCGGCGCATCCTGCTCGATTCCGGACACCTCATCGCCAATGCCGCGCTCGCCGCCGACGCCCTCGGGCTGCGCCTGCACCTCACCGCCGCCTTCTGCGACGAGCGCCTCAACGCCGTGCTGCGCCTCGACCCCGCTGAAGAGGCCGCGCTCGCAGTGCTGGCGCTCAACCGCGCCGGGCGCAGCGAGCGTCCGGCCTGGAACGCGCTGCCGAGCGCGCCCGCCGCCGAGCGCGAAGCGGGCGCGCCCGCGGATGACGCACACCTGCTCGCACGCCTGCACCATGCCAGCGCGCTCGCAGCGGAACGCCCGGCGCTGATCGCGCGCGGCGAGGACCAGGCCGACGACCTCGAGACGCGCTACGGCGTGCGCAGCGGCGAGCACCTCGGGGTGCCGGCGGCGGCGAGCGCGCTGAGCGCCGATCCGCTGCAGGCCATCCTCAACCGGCGCAGCACGCGGGAATTCCGCCGCGCCACCATCCGCCGCGAGCAGCTCGCGCGCATCCTCGCCTACGGCTACTGCCCGGAACGCCTCGGCCTGGGCGAGGCGCCGAGCCTCGACCACAGCCTGCTGATGACCTTCATCGCGGTGCTTGCGGTCGACGGCCTGGCCAACGGGGTCTACTACTTCGCGCCGCACAGCCAGGAGGTGCGCCTGCTCAAGGCCGATTGCCCGCGCGAGGCGGTGCAGTTCCTCTGCCTGGGCCAGGAGCTCGGCGGCAATGCCGCCGCGGTGGTCTTCCACACCACCGACCTCGCGCGCGCGGTGAAGCGCCAGGGCGAGCGCGCCTACCGCTACCTCCACCTCGACGCCGGGATGATCGGCGAGCGCCTCGACCTCGCCGCCCTCGCCGAGGGCCTGGGCGCGAGCGGCATCGGCGGCTTCTTCGACGACCATGTCACCGACTTGCTCGGCATCCCGCGCGAGCAGGCGGTGGTCTACATCACCACCATCGGCGTCCCCGCCGCAGCGGCGCGCTGAGTCCGCGCGCGACCGCCTGCGAGCGCGACCGCAACCGCCCGCCATGCCGACCAAGGAGTACCCCATGCCGCAGCCGTCCAGCCCCCGCGAGCGCGCGCTGAGTGCCGCTGCCGCCCTGCTCGTGCTCGCGCTCAGTGCCTGCAGCGCGCCCCCCTACCGCGCCGGACGCGAGCCGCCGCCGCGGCTGCCCGACGGCGACGGCATGCCGGCCTGGGTGATCAATCCGCAGTTCGATGCCCAGCAGGTCTACGGCGTCGGCGCCGACGTCCACCATGACCGCGAACGCGCCATGCTCGACGCCCGCAACGACATCGCGCGCCAGCTCGGCATCGTGGTCGAGGGCGACGGACGCGACGACGATGCTGACGATCAGCAGTCGGCGGGCGGCTCGCGCCCTCGCGTGCTGGTCGACCACCTCGAGCTGCCGGGGGTAACCATGACGCGCATGGCCGACATCCCGCGCTGCCTCTACGTCCAGGTCGCCTTCAACCGCGAAGCCTGGGCCACCGGGCTGCGCCAGCGCATCGCCGATCTCGACCACGAGGTCGAGCGCGCGCTGGTGGAGCTTGCCGCCGCCGAGGCCCGCCCGCTCGGCGCCGCCGCGCAGCGCTATCAGCGCCTGCTGCCGCTGCTCAGCGACCGCGAGGTGCGCATCAGCCACCTCCGCATCGCCGACCCCGGCAGCCCGGCGCCGTTCGGC
>JAYVMM010000451.1:0-3696 GCA_043758975.1 Planctomycetota bacterium
GACTGAGGCGGCGCGCGAGCGCACGCACCGCCGGGATGTTCCACGGGTGGCCGGAGCCTTCCGGGGGCAGCTCGCCGCGCACGGCGAGCGCCTGCAGGGGCAGGGAAGAGGAGAGCCGTAGGGTCATGGGTCGGCCCGGGACGTCCCGGTGTCCGGCGATGATCACGCAGGCCTGTCCGCGAGCCACCGCTTTCGCCTGTCTGTACCCGCTCGCCGGGCCACCGTCCCGCCAGAGCGGCTAGGGCTGGTAGTGCGCCGGCGGCTGCGCCAGCACCGGGAGCGCCTCCGGTGCAGCCGTGGTGATCGCCGCGCCGGCGAAGAGGGGGGCGAGGTCGAGCTCGCGGTAGGCGTTGAGCGCGGCGGGGTGGGAGCTGGTGCCGGTGGCCAGCTGCAGCCGCCGCTCGCCCGGCACCAGCACCATCGCCTGGGCATTGAGGGAGCGCAGGTAGACCGCGGCCAGGGCGCTGCGCAGCCAGGCGGCATCGGCAACTCCAGCGGCGGCGTCAGCGGCGAGCGCGCGCAGGCAGCGCCCGCGCGCGTCTTCGGGCACGCCGCGCGCAGTGTCGAGCGCGCCGTTGGTGCAGAACAGCCAACCCTGCTGCGGCGCGATGCGCTTGAGCATGCCGACCTCCTGCCACACCACCACCGCCTGCGTGGCATCGGCGATCACCACGTAGTTGGTGCTCGCCACCGGGCTGGCGGCGAATTGCGCCACCGCTTCATCACAGGTCGCCGCGTCCTCGAGCAGGGCGCGCACGCGGTAGCACAGCGGGGTGCCGTCTGGCGGCTTGGCCGCGCCGGCGCCGAGGTGGATGAGCACGCAGGCGGTGAGGCCGGCATCGTTCATCCCGCTCACCACCCCGGTGCACCCGGGCCAGCCGATCGACGCCAGCACGTGCTTGCCGGGTTGGCGCAGGATACTGACAACGGTCCCGGGCCCGAGCTGGTCGGCAGGCGAGAAATCGAGGTTGCGCCCCAGGCGCAGCGGGCGGTGCTCGGCGTCATCGCCGAGGCGCACCACCACCGAACACATGGTGTCGACGATGAGGTTGGCGCGCGTCAGCATGGCGGCATCGACGCCGGCGGCGGCGGCGAGGGCAGCGAGCTCGGCACGGTAGTCCGCGGGAAGCGTCAGCGCCAGGCGGGCGAGCCGCTCGTGGTCGTGGCCGGGAACCGGCAAGGCATTGAGGAGGTGGCGGACGCGGCTGGCGAAGAGGTGGCCGCACTGGTCGCCGATGGCGGCTGGCGTTCCGCTGTACTCGGCCAGGGCGAGACCGCCCACGCTGATGCGGCGCGCATCCTGCCACAGCGCGGGATCCTCGCCCGAGAGCCGGGTCAGGACGCCCAGCACCAACAGGAGGGCAACTCCACCATGAGTGCGGACGGTCCTGCGACACATACCATATGATACCCGGGATTTACATATATGTCAATGTTAGCTAACATACGACCGCCACGCGGCTGCCCCCGGGCGTCCCGAGGCGGAGATCGGGGAGCACGGGCGCATTCCGACCGTCAGGCACCATTCCCGTCCCACCACCCGTCCCGACTCCCGCAGGAGGCTGGCGACCTTCGCCGGTTTCCGCCGTATCATCCCTGAAGCCAGGCAAGTCCGTCCGTCGTACCGCAGGATCGCATGCGCCACCCTCTCGCCGCCGCCCGGATGCCCGACCGGAAACTCCCCTCCCACCAGCAGCGCCGTCCCTGGCGCCGGCACGCCCTCGGCGGCGCCCTCGCCCTGCTGGCGCTGGTCGCATCGCCGACCGTGGCGGTGGCCGAGGACATCCCCGCCGCCCTGCACGGCTTCTTCGACCACCACTGCTTCAGCTGCCACGACAGCGAGACCAAGAAGGGCGACCTCGACCTCCAGAAGGCGCTCTTCACCCCCGACCAGCCCGCCAACATGGCGCTGTGGGTGAAGGTGCACGACCGCGTGCGCGATGGCGAGATGCCGCCCAAGAAGAAGCCGCGCCCGGAGGCGGGCGAGCTGCAGGCCTTCCTTGACACCCTTGCGCGGCCGCTGGTCGCTGCCGACCTCGCGCGCGAGGCGCGCGACGGACGCACCACCTGGCGCCGGCTGAACCGCTACGAATACGAGAATTCGCTGCGCGACCTCCTGCAGGCGCCGTGGCTGCAGGTGAAGGAGATCCTGCCCGAGGACGGCGAGTCGCACCGCTTCAACAAGATCGGCGACGCGCTCGACATCTCGCACGTGCAAATGGCGCAGTACCTCGCCGCCGCCGAGTACGCCCTGCACCAGGTCATCGCCAGCCAGCCAGGCCGGCCCGAGCTGATCAAGAAGCGCTACTATGCGCGCGAGCAGGGCACCTTCATCAGCCACATGAAGTTCACCGAGTTCAACCGCAGCCCGGAGCGCGCGACCTTCCCGGTGCTCGGCTCGGTCGCCCAGCCGGAGGTGCGCAACGGCAAGCTGCCGATCAGCGACCCCAAGCAGCGCGACAACGAGGGCATGGGCGTGGTGGCGAGCAGCTACGAGCCTATCGAGCTCAAGTTCGACAAATTCACCGCGCCCATCCCCGGCCTCTACAAGCTGCGCTTCTGCGCCGAGTCGGTGTGGGTGGGGCCGGGCCTGACCCCGGTCAAGGAGCCGCACTGGTGGACGCCCGACTTCGACCGGGTCGCCGCCGGGCGGCGCGCCGAGCCGATCAGCGTCTACAGCGAGACCCGTCCCCGCCTGCTGCGCTGGCTGGGCGCCTTCGACGCCGCGCCCGAGGCCACCACCCACGACCTCGAGGTCATCCTGATCAAGGGCGAGACCATCCGCGTCGATGCCGCCCGCCTGTTCCGCTCGCGCCCGCCCAATTGGCACAATCCGCTCGCGCAGAAGGACGGCCAGCCCGGGGTCGCCTTCCGCTGGATGGAGGTCGAGGGCCCGGTGCTGGAGAGTTGGCCGGGCGCCGGCCACAAGCTGCTCTTCGGGGACCTGCCGCTCAAGCCCGCCAACGATCCGGCGGTGGGGGTCGAGGTGGTCGCCGAGCACCCCGAGGCCGACGCCGAACGCCTGCTGCGCGCCTTCATGCAGCGCGCCTACCGCACCCCGCTCGAGGACCGCGACCTCCAGCGCTACCTCGGGGTGGTGAAGAAGGCGCTCGCCTCGGGCAGCAACTTCAGCGAGGCGATGTGCGCCGGCTATGCCGGCGTGCTGTGCTCGCCCGCCTTCGTCTGCCTGGAGGAGAAGGCCGGCCAGCTCGACGACCATGCCATCGCCGCCCGGCTGTCCTACTTCCTGTGGAACTCCACCCCCGACGACGCCCTGCGCCAACTGGCGGACAAGCACGAGCTGCACAAGCCCGAGGTGCTCACCGTGCAGGCCGAACGCATGCTCGACGACGTGCGCGCGCGCCGCTTCGTCAACGCCTTCCTCGCCTACTGGATCGACCTGCGCAAGATGGACGCCACCTCGCCCGACGCCGGGCTCTATCCCGATTACTACCTCGACGACCTCCTGGTCGAGTCGGCGCAGGAGGAGACCCAGGAGTTCGTCGCCGACCTCTTCAAGGAGAACCTGCCGGCGCGCACCATCGTCAGCAGCGATTTCGCCATGCTCAACGAGCGCTTGGCCAAGCATTATGGCATCCCCGGCGTCGACGGGGTGGCCATCCGCAAGGTCAAGCTGCCGCCTGAGAGCGTGCGCGGCGGCCTGATGACCCAGGCCAGCGTGCTCAAGGTCACCGC
>JAYVMM010000452.1:0-4467 GCA_043758975.1 Planctomycetota bacterium
GCTGCGCTCCAGCGCCAGGCGCAGCGGACCGTCGCACAGGCTGGCGAGCGTGCGTCCGCGCAGGAAGGCGCCGACCAGCAGGGCGCGGCAGGCGACCGCATCGCTGGCCTGCAGGCAGGTGAACAGGCGCTCGGCGAGGTCCTCATCGGTGCCAGCGGCGACCGCTGCCTCCAGGCCGAGCACCCGGCGTGGCGTAAACGATGGCCGCCCGCGCGCACGAAGCGCACCGCCTCCTGCAGGGCGATGCGCCGGTGGCCGCCGGTGGTGCGCGTGAAACTGAGCTTGCCGACGTCCACCCAGCGCTTGAGGGAGGACTCGCTGACCCCGATGGCCTGGGCGAGCTCCTTGGGCGAGAGGAAGGGGTTGGGCATGGCGCAGCCCGCATGGATAACCGCCGGCCCACCCGCGTGCAATGCGGGAACGGCGCGCCCACGCGCCGCTGTTCAGCCGTGGCCGCCGTGGCCGCCGTGGTCGGAGGGGCCGCGCGGGCCGGGCGGCGCGGGCGCGTCCGCGGCAGCGCCGGCGAGCGCCAGCTGCAGGTAGACCACATCCAGCCAGCGCGCGAACTTGTAGCCGGCCTCGCGCAGGCGCCCGGCCTCGCGGAAGCCGCAGGACAGGTGCAGGCGCAAACTCGCCAGCTGGTCGCCGGAGACGGCGGCGATGATACTGCGGTGGCCGGCTGCGCGCGCGCGCGCAATCAGCGCCGACAGCAACAGGCGGCCGATGCCGCGCCGGTGGTGGGCGTGGTGGACGTAGAGCGAGTCCTCGACCGTATGGAGGAAGGCGGCGCGCGGATGGAAGGGCGAGAGCGAGCCCCAGCCGACCACCTCGCCCGCGTTCTCCACCACCAGCACCGGGTGCTGCCCGCCGTGGGCGGCGAACCAGCGTTCACGATTCGCGAGCGCCTCCGGCTCCTGCTGGTAGGTGGCGGTGGAGCCCAGCACGTAGTGGTTGTAGATGGCGTTGATGGCGGGGAGATCGTAGGCGCACGCCGGGCGCACCCCCAGCGCATCCGCCGGGGCGGACGCGGCGGGGGGATCGCCACCGCCGCTCATGCGCGGGCTGCGCGGGCTGGGCGCGCGCGCACCGGGCTCACACCGTGCATTTGCCGCCCGCGCAGGCGGGATCGAGCTCGACCCGCCCGGTGTTGTCCATGGTCTCGAGCATCAGGGTGTAATCGACGGGGAAGTATTCGCGTTGGAGATCCTGCCACAGCTTGCAGTTGTGCACGCGCTTGAGGCAGTAGGTCATGCGCCGCAGGTCGCCGCCGAAGTAGTTGGCGCTGAACTTGTGCGCGCGCCGCACCCAGTCCTTCTGCAGCAGCATGCGGCGGATGTTCTCCTGCAGCGCCTCGAGGTCCTGAGTGCCATCGGCCTTCAGCGGCGGCAGCTCGAGCGACTTGCCGGTGCCCAGCGCGCAGGCGCAGGCCGCCCACAGGTCATCGGCGAAGGCGTGCAGGCCGTCGACGATCAGCCCGGAGGCGAACAGCGCGCCGACGCCGTACTCGCGCACGATCTCATCGTGCGTCCACACCTCGCAGAAGGGCGCCTGCGGGTAGTCGAGGTCGCCGCCTTCGGGCAGCAGGGAGACCCCGGCGAAGGCCTCGCGGTGGTCGAAGATGTAGTGCGTGACCTCGTCCCACTCGCTCTCGCGCACGGTGATGGTGTTGGAGACGTTGTGGCGCAGCCAGGGGGCGGCGCAGCGCTCCTGGCGGCGCCCGCCCATCACCCAGTTGTCCTGGGTCAGCTTGACGTGGCGCAGCAGCTCGACCGCGCTGAGGTCGTTCTTGGTGCGCGCCTCCTCCGGCACCTCGATGCAGAAGGTGATCACCGCATCGGTGCCGTTGGGGTTCCACACGCTGTCTTCGACCGCGCGCGGGTTGTAGCCGGCGAAGAACTGGAAGGGGATCTCGTTCTTGTTGGCCTGCACCCGGCGGAAGTAGCGCTTGGCATGGTGGGCGTGGATGCCCGAGGCGGTGCCGAGGATGCAGCTGGTGGTGCCGGCGGGCTTGACGCAGGTCGCGCGCGCGGCGGGGTTGATGCCGATCTTGGCCGCGACCTCGGCGTTGACCTCGAGGATGAGCTTGGCCATCTCGCGCTGCAGGCCGACATCGAAGGCGATGCCGGGGTTGTCCATCATGCCGGTCATCGAGCAGCCGAGCAGGGCCTCGCGCCGCACGATGCGCTCGGTCACCGGGCCGAGGTAATCGAACGAGGTGTAGCCGGCCTGGAGGGTGCCGAGGATGGCGGCGGCGCGGCAGGCGCGCGCGAACAGCGCCGGGGTGGTGCAAGCCTTCATGTTGATTTCGCACAGGTTGCAGAAGGCCCAGCCGCTCTGCCCGCTGTCGACATCGTGCGGGTACATGCCGATTTCGACGCAGGGATTGTACATGATCTCGGTGGAATCGGCCCACACGAAGCCGGGCTCGCCGAATTCCTTGACCGATTCCATGATCTTGGCGAAGGTCTCGTAGCTGGTGCTCTCGCGCAGCAGCAGCGCCGAATTGTTGGAGCGCCCGCGCTGGGGGTTCTTGACGAACCAGTCGCCGGTCTTGGCCTTGATCATCTCCTGGTCGTCGACCGAGCACAGGCAAATGGTGGCGGAGCGGCGCACGCCACCGGCGAGCACCGCGTCGGAGGCGTGCATGACGATGTCATAGGCGTCGATCGGCGGCAGCACGCAGCGCTTGCCGGCGGTGGCCAGGCGGTTCTCGAAGACCAGGCGGATCTGCTCGAGCGAGCGCTTGAGCGGTCCCGGCCCGGGCGCCTTGCCGATGCCGCTGGAGAGCTTGGCGCCCGCCGGGCGGATGCGGCTGTAGTCGAAGCGCACCTGCTTGCCGGCGTACTCCGGGAAGGGCTGCTCGTCGAGGAAGTAGGAGGAGACCAGCACGCCGAGGGCGTCGGCCCAGCCTTCGATCGAATCCTCGATGGCGAAGGCGACCTTGTCGCCGCCCGGGCGACCGATCGGCGGCAGGCGGGCGATGTGGTGCCTCTGCACCGAGAAGCCGACGCCGCAGCCGCACAGCAGCAGCCACAGCGCCTCCTGGAAGAAGCGCGGGCGGTCGCAGTAGGAGACCGTGCAGTTGTAGAGGCGGGCGTTCTTGTCCTCGATCGGCTTGCCGCCGAACTGCAGGGCGCGCTGGCTGCCCAGCACCAGGCGGTCGCGCATCGCCGCGGTGGCGAAGGCGAGCTCCTCGGCGATCGGCTTGCCGGCGAAGGTGGTGGCGTGCATCGACATCACCCGTTCGGCGGCCTCGGCGAAGGTCTCACGCCGTCCGAGCGCGGGGTTCCAGCGCGCGTACTTGGTGTTGAAGGTGTAGTCTTGCAGCTGGGAGAGCGTCATGGCGTATCCTCGCGGGGGCAGCGCCTATCCTGGCGCTGGCGGATGAATGCAAGCTGGCGGTTCCGTCAGCTTATGCTCACGTTTTCGACGACTTTTCGCCATTGCCACCCCCGCCCGGCCGGGGCGCGGCGGGCGAAAATGGCGGACGCGGGCGGAAACGCGACGGAAACTCTGGCGAAAAGTCGTCGAAACCCCGGCCCTCAGCTCAGCCGAACGCTGACCGGGCAGTGGTCGCTGCCGAGCTGCTCGGGATGGATGCCGCAATCGAGCACGCGCCTTGTCAGCGCCGGGGTGGTGGTGCCGAAGTCGATGCGCCAGCCGATGTTCTTGGCCCGCGCATTGGCCCAGTTGGTCCACCAGCTGTAGGCGCCGGTGAGCTCGGGGTTGCGCTCGCGGAAGACATCGCGGTAGCCGAGCTTGAGCAGGCGGGCGAACCAGGCGCGCTCTTCCGGCAGGTAGCCGGCGTTCTTCTCGTTCTCCTTCGGGCGCGCGAGGTCGATCGGCTGGGGGGCGATATTGTAGTCGCCCATCAGCAGCACCTCGCAGCCGCGCTTGGCCCAGCCGGCGAGATAGGCCTCGAGCTGGGTGCAGAAGGCGAGCTTGTAGTCCAGGCGCGTGCCGCCATCGCGGCTGTTGGGGAAGTAGGCACTGACCACTACCAAGGTGCCGAAGCGCGCCGCTATCACCCGGCCCTCGGCATCGAACTCATCCGCACCGACGCCCAGGGTGACCTCGTCCGGCTTGACCCGGCTGAGCAGGGCGACGCTGCTGTAGCCCGGCTTGTCCGCCGAATGCCAGAAGGCGTGCCAACCCTCCGGTTCGAGGATCTCGGCGTCGAGCTGCTCGGGCCGGGCCTTGGTCTCCTGCAGGCAAATGACATCGGCCTTCGCCAGCACCTTCCAGGGCAGCAGGTTCTTCTTCGCCACCGAGCGGATGCCGTTGACGTTCCAGGTATAGCAGAGCATGGCGTCCTTCCGTTGTTCACGGTGTACTCATTTGAGCACGGTGTGATTCCTGCTTCGTAGTCGACGGTTTCGCCTTGGTCTTGCGACCAGGGCCCAGAGCCTTCGACTCCACAGGCGTTTATTCCCGCGCAACTCGCGGTATGTAATCGCAAACCTTCTG
>JAYVMM010000453.1:0-6538 GCA_043758975.1 Planctomycetota bacterium
CCGCCCATCACCCCGGCGCCGAGCACCGCCGCGTGCTCGAGGCGCGCCTCCGGCTTGCCTGGCGCACTGCCCGCGCCGCCGCTAACCGGCGCGCCCTCCTTGCGCACCGCCTCGGTGGCGAAGAAGCAGTCGATCAGGGCCTTGCAGGTGGGGGTGGTGGCGAGGTCGGCGAAATGCTCAGCTTCGACCTCGAGCCCACGCGTCAGCTCGCAACTGACGGTAGCGCGCACCACCGCGAGGGCGGCGCGCGGCGCGGGCAGCAGGCCGCGGGTCTTGCGCTCCAGCTCGTTGGCGGCGCCGCGGAACAGCAGCAGGCGTCCGAGCGGGTTGCCCTCCAGCACGCGGCGGCGCCAGCGGTGCGGGCGGCGCGCGCGCACCGCCTCCGCCCCACCCGGTTCCAGCGCGCGCGCGAGGAAGGCGCGCACCTCATCGGCGAGGAAGGCGCGCGCGGCGCAGGCGTCGGCGAGCCCGAGCTTGATCGCCTTGCGCGCGTTGACCGGACGCCCGCCAAGGATCATCTCAAGCGCGGCGGCTGGCCCGATCAGGCGCGGCAGGCGTTGGGTGCCGCCCCAGCCGGGGATGATGCCGAGGGTGACCTCGGGCAGCGCGAGGGCGGTCTTGTCCTCGTCGGCGACGATGCGGTAGGTGCAGGCGAGGGCGAACTCCAGGCCACCCCCCATGCAGGCGCCGTCGATCACTGCCACCGTCGGCATCGGCAGCTCGGCGACGCGCTGGAACAACCGCTGCCCGGCCTGGGCCTTGGCCAGCGCCTCGTCGCGCGCGCCGATGCCCTGGAGCTCGCGGATGTCGGCGCCGGCGATGAACACCCCGGGCTTGGCGCTGGCGAAGGTCACCGCGCGCACATCGCTCATGCCTTGAAGGGTGCGCACCAGCTCGCCGAGCTCGGCCAGGACCTCGGCGGAGAACTTGTTGACCTTCTCGCCGGGCAGGTCGATGAGCACACGCGCGATGCCGTCATCCATGCGGAGGGAGAAAGTGCTCATGGCGTGCTCCCGGGTTCGCCGTGCGCGGCGCCGTGCGCGGCCGCGCGCGGCAGCAGGGATGGACGGGGGGAGGAGGAGGGGTTCATGCCACCTCCAGCGCCAGGGCGGCGCCCTGGCCGCCGCCCACACACAAGGTGGCGAGGCCGCGCTGGAGCTTTCTGCGGCGCAGCTCCTTGAGCAGGGTCAGTATCAGGCGGGCACCGGTCGCCCCGACCGGGTGGCCGAGGGCGATGGCGCCGCCGTTGACGTTGAGGCGCTCACGGTCGATTGTCCCAAGCGCGCTCTCACGCCCGAGCTCGGCGCGCGCGAAGGCCGCGGACGCGAAGGCGCGCTCGCAGGCGATGCTTTGCGCGGCGAAGGCCTCGTTGAGCTCGATGAGTTCGAAGTCGGCGAGCGTAAGTCCGGATTTGGCAAGCAGGCGCGCGGTGGCGAAGACCGGTCCCAGGCCCATGCGCCGTCCGTCGAGCGCGGCATAGGCGTACTCGCGCAGGTAGCCGAGCGGGGACAACTGGAGCTCGCGGGCGCGGGCTTCGCTCATCACCAGCAGGGCGGCGGCGCCATCGGTGAGCGGGCAGGCGTTGCCCACCGTCACGGTGCCGGCGAGCTTGTCGAAGTAGGGCTTGAGCTTGGCCAGCGCCGCGAGGTCCTGCCCGGGGCGCGGGCCATCGTCGACCGCCTGCACCTTGTCGTAGGCGGGTGGCAGCGGCAGCGGCACGATCTCCTCCGCCAGGCGGGCCTGGGCCGCGAGCGCGCGCTGGTGGCTGGTCAGCGCCCATTGGTCCTGGTCCAGGCGGGTGACCGCGAATTCTCTCGCCAACAGCTCGGCGGTCTGGCCCATGTTCAGCCCGCACACCGGGTCGGTCAGCCCGACCTGCACCCCGACCACCGGAGCCAGCATCCCAGGGCGGAAGGACGACCACACCGCCAGGCGCTGCCACAGGCTCTTGGCGCGCATCAGGCGGGCGAACAGCGCGGTCATCGGGCGGGAGAACATCAAGGGGATGTTCGACATCGACTCGCAGCCCACGGTCATGATCGCCTGCGCCTCGCCGGCGGCGATGCGGTTGGCCGCGGTGGTGACCGCCTCCATGCCCGAGGCGCAGTTGCGGTGCACGCTGCTCGCGATCAGCGTGGTGGGCAGGCCGGCCTTGAGCGCGATCACGCGCGCGACATTGGCCGCTTCAATCGGTTGCGCGACATTGCCGGCGATGAGCTCGTCGAGCTGCGCCGGGGGGAAGGCGGTGCGCGCGATCAGCTCCCGCACCGCGATGGCGCCGAGGTCGTCGGCGGATAGCCCCGCGAGCGGCCCGCCCGCCTTGCAGAACGGGGTGCGCACACCCTCGATGATCGCCAGTCGCTCCTTCATGGCAGCCTCCTTCCTGTCATTCGATGGCTAACGTTCGCTGTTGGCCTGGTCCTCCGCGAGCTGGTACATCTCCTCGATCAGCTCAGCATGCTTTTCGAGCACCGCATGGCGGCGCAGCTTCATGGTCGGAGTAAGCTCTTCGCCGATGGCGGCGGGGGCGGGCGCGAAGCGGTAGGCCTTGACCTGCTCCCAGCGGTCGAGCCGGCCGTTGACCGTCTCGAGCAGGGTCGCCATCTCCGCCGCCACCGGTGGGCTGCGTGAGAACTCGCGGTCGCTGAGCTGGGCCAGCCCGGAAGCGGCCTTGAACTGGGCGAGGTACTCGGCGTCGGGAAAGAGCAGGGCGGCGACATAGCGGCGGCCTTCGGCGATCACCATCGCCTGGTCGACCAGGCGCGAGGCGGTGAGCGCCTGCTCGATCGGCACCGGACTGACGTACTTGCCATTCGAGGTCTTGACCAGCTCCTTGATGCGCCCGGTGAGCACCAGGTAGCCATCCTCGTCCAAACGCCCGCAGTCGCCGGTGTGCAGCCAACCGTCGGCGTCGATCGCGAGCGCGGTGGCGGCGAGGTCGCGGTGGTAGCCGCGCATGATGTTCTCGCCGCGCGCCAGCACCTCGCCGCCGGGTCCGATGCGCAGCTCGACCCCGGGGAATGGCCGCCCCACGGTGCCCAGGCGGTTGGCGCGCGGGCAGCAGGTACTCAGCACCGGCGAGGCCTCGGTCAGGCCATAGCCGGTGTAGACCGGCACGCCGACGTTGCTGAGGAAGCGCGCGAGGTCGACCGCGAGGGCGGCGCCGCCGACGATGAGGTAGCGCAGCTGGCCACCGAGGGCGCCGCGCAGGCGGCGGTAGACCACGGTGTCGGCAAAGGCGCTGGTCCAGCGCCGGCTGGCGAGGGGGTCATCATGCAGCGCCTTGTCCACCGCCCAGCGCGCGAGCGCGCGGCGCGGCGCCGACGAGGCCTCGACCTGCTTGAGGATGCGCGCGTAGAGCTTCTCGATCAGGCGCGGGACCATGGTCATGACCGTGGGCGAGACCTCACGCATGAGGATGCCGACGTTCTTGATGTCGTCGGCGAACCAGATCGCGATGCCCTGGCTGAGGTAGGTGTAGATGGTGGTGCGCTCGAAGATGTGTGCGAGCGGCAGGCAGCTGAGGGCGCGGTCGCGCGCCATCTCGAGCGGAAAGCATTCGGCGGCGCCGCGGATCTGCGCCACCAGGTTGCGATGGGTGAGCACCACGCCCTTGGGCGAGCCGGTGCTGCCGCTGGTGTGGATGACGGTGGCGATGTCGTCGCTTTTCACCGCGGCGCGCAGGCGCGCGTACAGCCCGGGATCGCGCTCCGAGCGCGCATCGCCCTTCTCCAGCACCTGGTGCCAGGAAGCCACGTGGTCGGGATGGTGGAGCACGTCCTTGGTGATCACCTGCTGGTAGCGCGCGATGTGGGGGCGCGCCAGCTGCCACTGCTCCTCGCCGATGACGATGAGGATCTTGACCGCGACGTTGGCGGTCTCGAACAGCAAATGCTCGGTCGAGAGGTTGGGGAAGAGCGGCACCGAGATGCCGCCGGCGCCCATGATCGCGAGGTCGGCGACCAGCCAGGCGGGCGAGGAGGGGGCAAGAATGCCGACCGCCTCGCCCGGCTGCAGGCCGCACTCGAACAACCCGAGGCACAGCCGGCGCACCTCGAGGGCGAAAGCCTCGCTCGAGGTCTTGCGCCAGTAGCCGGCCTCGCGCATGGCGAAGGCGGCGCTGTTGGCGGTGCGATCGAGCGCCTGGTGCGCGACCTCCGGGAGGGTGGAGCTGATGGTCAAGGATGGGCTCGGCATGGTAGCCTCGCTATCATCAGCATACATTGCAACCAGCGCCCCCGCCACCTGGATTCCGCGGACTTCATGGCGCGCGCCGCGCCCCCCGCCCGCGCGCCCCACCCCCTGCCCGCGGCGCCGGCAGCCGTTATGCTCGGTTCGACCGCCATGCCGGCGGCTGTTGGCAGAGGACGGGCGCATGTTCATCCACCGCGAGACGGTGCAGCTGCACGATACCGATGCCTACGGCATCATCTTTTTCTCCAACCAGCTCAAGTTCTGCCACAACGCCTTCCAGGACCTGCTCGAAACCGTCGGCGAGCGCATGCCGCCGAGCCGCCCATTGAGCGGGGCCATGCTGGTCATCGTGCATGTCGCATCGGACTACCTCGCCCCCGTCCACCTCGGCGACCGCCTGAGCATCGAGGTCGCGATCGCCGCCTTCGGCACCACCTCGATGACGGTGCACTACCGCCTCGCCAACCAGGACGGACGCGAGGTCGGGCGGGTGACCAGCGTGCATGTCGCCATCGACGTGGTGAGCAATGCCAAGGCGCCCCTGCCCGCGCGCCTGCGCGCCGCCCTGGCGCCCCACCTGGCGGGCGGTGACGACGCGCCATGACCCCCGCGCGCCGCCCTCGCGCCCGTGCCCGCGAGCACACCAGCAGCCGCCCACCCCTGGTGATCGCCCACCGCGGCGATTCCAGCCGCTGCCCCGAGAACACCCTGGCCGCCTTCGCCAGCGCCGCGGCGGCGGGCGCCGACGGCATCGAGCTCGATGTCCGCCTGAGCTCCGACGGGGTGGTGGTGGTGTGCCATGACGCCACTCTGGCGCGCTTCGGCGGGGGGGTGCGTGCGCTCGGGAGCCGCAGCTGCCATGAACTGACCCACGCGGATGTCGGCTCGTGGTTCGCGCCGCGCTACGCCCATGAGCGCATCCCCACCCTCGCTGCGGTGCTCAAGCGCTTCCCGCGCCTGGTCTTCATCGAGCTCAAGCCGCCCGGCGGTCGCGGCGCCCGCGTGCAGGCGCGCCGGTTGGTGGCGGCGGTGGTGCAAGTGGTAGCGCGTGCGCGCGCCGCTGCACGGGTGCGCCTGCTGTGCTTCTCGCCCGGGGTGCTCACCGAGCTCCGGCGCCTCGCTCCGGGACTGCCGCGCGTGCGCAACCTCGAGCGCGCGCCGGTGGCGCCCGCCGCCTGGCTCGCGCGCCAGCCTGGCCTGCAGGCGCTGTGCGTCGACCAGCGCATCCTCAGTGCCGAATTGGCAGCGGCGGTGCGCGCACGCGGCCTGGCGCTCTACGCCTACAGCTGCAATACCTCGGCGCAGCTGGCAGCGGCGCGCCCCCACCGGCTGACGGCGCTGCTCACCGATCGCCCGGCCTGGCTGGTCGCGCGCCTGGGGCGGGGCCGGCGTACCGGCGCCGGGCAGTGATGCACCGACAGCCGCGCCAACTCGCCGACGGGCGCTTCGACCTGCTGGTGATCGGCGGCGGCATTTGCGGGGCCTGGACCGCCTATGAGGCGGCGCTGCGCGGCCTGCGCGTCGCCCTGGTCGAGCGCGACGACTGGGCCGCCGGTACCTCGAGCGCCTCATCCAAGCTCATCCATGGCGGCCTCCGCTACCTCGAGCACGGCCACCTCGGCCTGGTCGCCGGCGCGCTGCGCGAGCGCGCACGCCTGCTCAGTCTGGCACCGCACCGCGTGCAGCCCCTGCGCTTTCTGCTGCCGGTCTTCCCCGACAGCCGTGCCGGGCGGCTGAGCCTGGCCGCCGGGCTGATCCTCTACGACCGCCTCGGCGGCACGCGCGGCGAGCTGGCTCGGCACCGCTACCTCACGCGCGCGCGTCTGGGCGCGTGCGCGCCCTGGCTCGCACCCTCACTGCGCGGCGGCTTCTCCTACGCCGATGCCGGCAGCGACGATGCGCGCTTCACCCTCGAGATCGTCGCCGGGGCGCATGCCGCGGGGGTGGTGGCGGTCAATCACGCCAGCGTCGACCATCTCCTGCGCACGCGCACCGGCGCGGTGAGTGGGGCGTTGGTGGTCGACCAGCTCCAGCACCGCGCCTACGAGATCCATGCCGCGCTGACCGTCGCCGCCGCCGGGGCGTGGGCCGGGAATCTGGTCGGCGAGCGGGAACGCGTGCGCCTGAGCAAGGGCGTGCACCTGGTCATGCCGCCCCTGCCTGCCCTGCCCGCCCTAGCGAGCGGCGGTGAGCCCGGCGGGGATCCCGGTCCAGCCACCGCGCTGCTGCTCACCGCCGCCAGCGACCGCCGGGTGTTCTTCCTCATCCCGTGGTACGGTGCGACCCTGCTCGGCACCACCGACAGCGCCTTCCAGGGCGACCCGGGGGCGCTGACGGTCACCGA
>JAYVMM010000454.1:0-3347 GCA_043758975.1 Planctomycetota bacterium
CGGTGTGCTGGCTGGCGGCGCCGCTGCCGGGGCTGGCCCTGGCGGCGGCGCTGGGCTGGCTCTTGGCGCTGGCCTGGGATATCCGCCATCCGCGCCTGGCGGGCTGCCTGCCCCGTCCGCTGCTGGCGCTGGCATTGGCGCTCTGCGAGGCGCCGGCGCTGGTGTTCGGCACCCGGAACATCCTCCATTTCCTCGGCTACGCCCCGCGTTTCGCGCTCGGCGCGGTGGTGGTCCAGCTGTGGCTGACGCCGGTCGCGCCGCTGGTGGCCTGGTGCCCGGCGGGATCCTGGCTCGGTCGCGATTGGTGGCTGTGGCTGCTCAACGCCCTGCCTTGGCTGCTGGTCGCCGCCGGGGCTCTCGTCGCGCGGGTGCGGCCAGGGCGGGCGGAGGAGCCGGTGGCGGGCGAGCCGTAAGCGCCGGGCAATGAGCACGCGTATTTCGCCGAGCTGAGCCAGGACTACTTCGGCGAGAACGACTTCTACCCCTATGACCGCGCTCCTGCACCATGGTCGCAAGCCGGTCGTCCGTCAACGGCTGCCGTCTGAGATGATGTTCATTTCGATCAGGGCAGCCCTGGTGTCCCTCTCCAGGCGCTGGAAGGCCTGCAGCGAGCGCAAGCGCTCAAGACGCGCGCTCTCGCCGATTCGCCTCAGCACGCCATCGAAGCCCACGCGCTGGAATCCCCGCAGTCCCATGACCTGGATGGCAATCTCATTCAGGACCCGCTTAGGGTCTGTGAGATGATCGATCGCATGGGGACCGATGCTCGCATGTATGCGGGTGCGATCCTGACCCATACCGAGGGCCTCGGCGAGAGCGTCGGGATCCGCCAGGGCCCAGGTTTCCATTTCCCGGACTGGCACTATGCCCACGGCCCGTTGCCCCTGCCGCCCAATGCCCTGCACGGCTTGTTGCACCGGCACGACGTGGCGTGCGTAGGCCTGCTCGGCGTCTCCGGCGCCATCCGCATGGACGAATAGGATGGCATCCGACTCACCGCAGGATTCCAACGCAGCCAGGCACCGTGGGGAGCCGCGGCCTGCGACCGCCGACATCCGCGGCGTGACCTCGGGGTCGCCAACGCACACTTCGCCGCGATTGCCGCGGTGGCAAATTTCGAGGACCAGGCGGTGGGCGATGCTGCCAAGGAGCGCGGGGTCGCTATTCCCTTCGGTGTCGATCATCACCAGGAGACTGCGCACGGTCAGTGGCTACCGCTGACGGTTTCCAAGTAATTCCGCACTTCGCCATCGGAGACGGTCTCCGCACCGTCATCGCTGTCGTCCAGCCTCGTCTGCCGGGTGGTGTGCACGGCGCGCAGACGCGTGCAGCGGATGGGCTTCGGCAGGCTGCTGCCGACTTTGGTGATTAGGTCTGCCCAATACACTTCGCCATCGCGTTGCTTGCCGGCGCGCAGCTGGGAGAGCACAACGGGTGAATGGCTGTTGAGGAGCACCTGCAGAAGGGGCTCTTTGGCATCGGGATCGGTGGCCTGGGGATCCGACACCAGTTCCCGTAGGCGGCCTATCAGGATGCCAAGGCGCTGCGGATGGATGCCGTTCTCAGGCTCTTCGAAGCAGATCATGCCGCGCAAACGCGGATCATGCAGCAGGGTGAACAATGCCAGGAGCCGGAGGGTGCCGTCAGAGAGGACGCGCGCATTGAACGGCTCATTCGCCCCTTGGTTGCTGTAGGTCATCTCGACGCGGTACTCCTTCGGATTGGGGTCGTTCCTGACCTCAAGCTTGCTGATGCCGGGGACGAACTGGACCAGGTCGGCGGAAATATCGTTGAGAACGCCATGGGGTCTGGCCGCGGTCGTGGTCTCGCTGCGGATCCTGGCGAGGACACGCGCGAGATTGCGGCCATCCGGGAGCAGGGTCTCCGGATCAGTGCTCTGAGACGGCTTGCGCAGCCCCATCGGATCGAGTTGGAGGAAGCGCCAGGACCTGAGCTCCTCCTTGAGCGCATACATGGTGGGGAAGCCTGCCGTGGTCACGCTCGAGAGCGCCGTGGCTTCCGCCGCCACCGCCGGCATTTCGCGCTTGCGCCCCCCGTGGCCATCCTGGTGGATGACGAATTGGACCCTCCCATTCTCCTGCTCCATACTGATGTACGGCACCGAGCGCGAATACTTGCAGTGCGCTTCCCTGAACTGCTTGGATGGCTTCGACCCGAAGGGTGCCCAGCGATCGTCTTTTGCGAGGATCGGAACGGCGCTCTCCTTGACCACCACCAGCCGCTGCAGAGCGCCGTCCTGGCTGCCGTGAAGTGCGATCTCAAGTTCATAGCGAACACGCGTATGCGGGACCTCGACCGTGTCCTTATAAGGGTCTTCAGTGGTGAGCGGCAGGAGTAGTTCCGCAGCAATGCGCATGGGCCCGCTAGGGCTGCTGTCGCTGCTGCGCCGGAATAACTCTTCCGCGTCGCCCCTGTTCTGGGCGAAAGCGCTCTTGAGGTCGTTGCTGGTGGCGCACAGCGACAGCAGCTGCATGGCGTCGAACAGGTTCGACTTGCCCACGCCATTCGCGCCGAGCACGACCATGAAGGGGGACACGTCGATCTTCATGTCTTCGAAAGATTTGAAACCGGAGATCTCGATCCTGGTCAGCATGCGCTCGATCCCCCGGTTGAGGTATAACCGACGCCTGGTCCGCAGCTACCAGTGTGCAGCTGGCGTGCCTGCGGTACCCGCACCGCTGGGTAGCGCCCATCGACTATCAGCGCATGCAGCGTCCATGCCGCGCCGATGCCTGCATCTCCGTGAGCCCGCGTCCCGCTATGCCCGATTGCGTGCAGCGACCGCTCAAATCGACAACCACCGCGAGTTCGCACGGTGGTCATGCCTGGCGGAGACTGAGGGATTCGAACCCTCGGTACGATTTTACTCGTACGGGACATTAGCAATGTCCTGGATTAAACCACTCTCCCAAGTCTCCCCGTCGGCGGAAACCGGCGCGACAGGCCGCGCCGGTGGTCCGGCGAGGGTAGGACGGGCGGGATAGCGGTCAAGGTTCAGCCCCGCGCAGCGGATCGCGCAGCAGGACGCCGCCCAGGACCAGCCCAGCGAGCGCGCGGTCGTGGTCCGCGCGCGGCAGGGTGTCGCAACGCTGGCAGGCGAAGCCCACCCCCACGCTGAGCGCGCGCGCACCGGCGAGCAAGCGGTCGTAGTAGCCGCCGCCTTGGCCGAGGCGCCCGCCATCGGCGGCGAAGGCCACTCCGGGGACCAGCAGCACGGCCTTTGCCGGCAGCGCCTCCGGCGGGCTGATGGCGGGATCCGGCACGCGGATGCCGTGCGCGCCCGGCACCGTGCCCTGGCCGGCACGCAGGCGCTGCCAGGCCAGCCG
>JAYVMM010000455.1:0-8062 GCA_043758975.1 Planctomycetota bacterium
TTCTACCGGCGCACTGACTATTCACGACCGGAGCACGTGGTGGACCTGATGGCGAAATGGCTGGATCACCTCAATGAGGTGCGCCAGTCCGGCGCAGAACCGCTCGAGACCTACACGGATTTGCACCTCGGCTTCACCGCCGTTCATCCCTATGCGGACGGCAATGGCCGCATGGCGCGTTTGCTGACAAACCTGCCAGTGATCGAGGGGGGACGGCCTCCCGTGCTGATCCCGGTGGCACGGCGGCGCGAATATCTGATGCTTTTGGGGGATTGGTCAAACTTCCGTGGCGTACCCAGACCGGGGGAGGACCTCGTTCCGCCCAGCGACCAGCGCCATCGGATGCGAGATTTCTTCGCCGAGGTGGCCCGCCCGACGATGGATCTTGTCGCGGAATACCGCGCCCGACAGGCAGCCCGTCCCTGATCGACCGGTCCCGCAGGGGCGCCCACCGGGAAAGTAGGATGATTTTTGATGCCGGACCGCAACGACCGGAGGGATCGAAATCGATGCGCATGGATCGATTGCCGTCTCCGTTACCCCAGCTCGACGATGTGCTCCGCATGGTGTTTTCGCACATTAGCGCATTCCCAAACGGTAGTTGTAAATATAGGCGGAATAAACACATAGGCTCTAGCGCCAGGCTTCTCCCGATACCTCCCACGGGAAATTGGTAACGAAGGGATGAACTGGGAAGATACTCCCCGTATGGACGCTGCCTTAACTCCGGCGGAGCAGGAACGTTTCACCTTCTCCTGGACCCAGGCGCAACCGGCGGTCGCCCGCTACATCGCCTCGCTGGTCCCCGGATTCCAAGAGGCCGAGGACGCACTACAGAACGTGGCGGTCGTACTGCTCCGGAAATTCGCAGTCTATGACCCGCAGCAGCCATTCATCGCCTGGGCGCTGGGCATAGCCCGCTATGAGGTCCTGAATCACCGCCGTGGTTTCGCCCGCAACCGGCTGATTTTCACCCCCGAGCTCGCCGAGCAGGCATCCAGCGTCTACCAGGAACTGCTGCCCGAGCTCGATGAGCGCCATCGTGCCCTGCGGGAGTGTCTGTCCGGAGTCGGGGAGAGGACCGCAGAGGTGCTGCGTTTGCGCTACCAGGAAGCACTGGAGCCGAAGGACATCGCCACCCGCTTGGGCATGACCTCTGGTGCCATCCGCGTGATGCTCACCCGGGTGCGCGGCATCCTCCATGGCTGCATCGAGCGCCGGCTGGCGCTGCACGGTGAGGGCGCATGAACCATCCGCGCGACCTCATCGACATCTACCTGGACGATCAGCTGGATGGGCACCAGGCCGAGACCCTGCGCACCTGGCTGGGAGCCGATCGCGAGCACATGCGCGAATTCTTGCGCCGCACTTCCATGCACCACGCCCTGCGCTCCGAGTTGCACGCTGCCGGTGCCTGCGACCGCTTCCTGGAAGAGGCGGAACGCTCCGATGCAGCACAGCGGCCAGGTCCAGCCCGGCGGCGACCGCTCAGGCCTCCTATCCGAGCATGGCAATGGCGGGCCTGGGGCGGCGCCCTCGCTGCGGCCCTGGTGGTGGCCATCGTCTTCCCGCAGCTGTTCACCCGCCACTTGGAAGCCGACGCCACGATCACGACCGGTCAGGCCCGGCTCGATCGGGGAGGTGCGACGATCAGCATCCATGCCGGCCAGGTGCTCCAGGACGGTGATGCCATCACCCCCGAAGGCTCCGCCACGGTCACGGTGCATTTTCAGGATGGGACGGAAATCGTCGCCGATGCCGGAACGCGGCTGACCCTACTTGCGCTCGCAGGATCGTCCGGAACGGGCAAGCGCCTGCGTCTCGATGCCGGTCACATCACAGCTGAGGTCGCAAAGCAACCTGCCAACCGCCCGCTGATCGTCTCAACGAGCAACGCCCAGGCCACCGTCGTCGGTACGGCTTTCACCCTCCTGAATACCGCAGGACGGACGCGCCTGGACGTCGTCCACGGCCTGGTTCGTCTGAGCCGAACCACGGGCGGCGAAGCCCTGGTGGGGGCTGGTGAGTATGCAGAAGCTAGCGCAGATCTCGCACCGGTGACGCGCAAGTTCGATCAGGCCGACGTCCACGGCATCGCTCTGATGGTCGGGGGTCCGCAGCGCAATCAGCTGCTCGGCCCGGACGGTCGGCGGTTCGTGATGAAGGGTGCAACGGTATCGCTGTCGCCCTCCAGCCCTCTGGCAGACGACTCGCCTCCGCTTGCGCCCGACCTTGCCACCATGGTCTACGACCGTGCCTACACCGAGCGTACAGCTCAGCTGGATGCGATGCGGGCGCTGGGCATCAATACCGTACGCATCCTGGTCAGCGGGGCCGTCGCTACCGATGCCCGTAACGGCCATGGCACCGTGGCAGACGGGTACGGCGGCTTCGACGGCTATGTGCAGCGCCTGTTCACTTATACGGCTGCGGCGCGGGCTCGGGGCATGCTGGTGATCTTCTGCTATGGGGGGGATGATGGCTGGTCCAGCGACGCGCATTGGCCGCGCTACCAGCGACTCCTCACCGCGCTTATCGCAGGTTTTCCCGCGGACGGCGGGGTCCTCCTCGAAATCATCGACATGCCCGACCTGGCCGACCATGACTGGATTCGCTCCTGCATCCGCTCCATCGCCTTCATCCGCTCACGCAACTACCGCGCTCCGTTGATCGTCGACCTCAACCACCTGTGCAACTGGTGGTACGATCCGATGGTCGACACCGTCGCGCGCACCGATCAGCAGCTGGTCTTCAGCCTCCACTACGCCAAGTGGGTCGGCTGGACGCATACCACCACGCTGCTCGCGCATGGCAGCGATCATGCCGTCATTCTGGGAAGCATCGTTCGCGATGTGAATGGCGATGTCGGCGAGGCCGAGGCGCTCGACGCAGCGGGCGCCATGGCCGGTCTCGTCCGGCGTGGGCTCGCCGTCGGGATGATCATGAACGGGTGGAACCGCCTCGAAAGTCCCCCACATCCCCATCCGCGCGGCAACAGCATGACCGACGATGAGCGGGCGCTGCGCCCGAGCCCTTGGGGGACGGGATTCCGTGATCGTTTCAGCGGTATCCTGCCGGACTGGATCGACGCGTCGCCTACACCCTGAGGCCGGCCTCCGGCCTCATCATCGCCTGGCGGGAGATTGCCCTGCGAAGCCACGGGGGCTGTGATATCCCATATCCATCCGCAGTACGCACCGACCGGAGTGGAACAAAGGCCATGAAGGTGGACGTTTTCCCGTAACGATGCGGAAGCCTCGGCAGATCCGAGGGGACAGCTCGCCGGCTGCACCGGCGGCTGGTGGAGGTTATCGCTATGTTCCACGCTATCCGCTTGCGTCAGCGCTGGGGAGCGCTCGTGCTGATGCTGGTGGTGAGCAGCGCGCCGTTGCACGCCTCCAGCCATGAACTCGGCGCGGCTGCATCCCTGGTCATCCCGATCGCGGAAGTCCTTGGAGGTACTGACGTTGCCAACAATGCCAAGCACAACGCCAACGGCGGGTACGCCAGCCTCTACGACGCCATCGAGCAGTTCTCCTATCCGGCGACCCATGGCAATCAGCTCGGACGCACCGCCATGGTCAATGATCACACCTACTGGGACAGCAGCCCGGGCGGGCTGGATGCGACCCATGCACCCCATCCGGACCCAGGTGGCGGGAGCGTGCTGTGGTGGCCGGTGCCGGGCGAATGGAACTCCTATGCCTTCACCTGCGAGGGCAGCGGGACGTTCGCCGTACTGTACCGCTTCTCGTCATCCTGGGGGCCAGCGCAGTCGGCGATGATCCATTTCACCATCGATGGCGCCTCCAGCGGCGCCTTCCCGATGAAGCCGGACGATCCGACGCTGTGGTCGGATACGAAATACCAGGTCGGCGGATGGTGGGGCCATACCATGGTCAGCGGCACCTGCCCCACCGCCTGGCTGCTTGGCCCGGGCCAGCACATCCTGACCATCACCATCGACAAATTCCCGGATCATCCCGAAAACCATGGAGGCGCGTGGCTGCACTATCTCAAAGTCTTCGCCGCGCCGAAAGGCATGCCCCGCCTCGAGCCCAAGCACCTCGCTGCGTCCATCGCAGCGGCGAAGAAAGCGCTCGACTGCGAGAAGCACAAGCGGCTGGGGCAGGCGCTGACCGCCTATGAGCAGGCTGCCTCCATCGCCCAGACCGGCACCGAGCAGCAGCTCCAATGCGCAGCGAATGCCAAGCGGATTCGCGATCTCGGCGAGCAGCGGCTCGCGGCCGCACGGCTGCTGGATCCTGGCGAAGCACTGCCGGCTCTCCGGCAGGTGGCCGACGACTTCGCAGGCTCTGCCATTGGCACGGACGCCTCCCAAGTCGCCTCCCATCTCGCCACTCCCGCAGCGGCAGGAGACCGCATCATGCCGAGCAAAGGCCTGGAGCTGGGACCTCGTTCGCTGCATTAGCGCGCGCCTCTATCGCGGAAAGCGGTGTCGGCGCATCCTGGGCCACAACGGGCCTGGTGGGTACCTGGCGTTTGCAGCTGAAGGGCGCCAGTCCGGATTGGTGATGTCGCCCAGTCTCCGACCTGGGTCAATTCGGCCATCCGCTGGGCCAAAGGGAACTGATTGCGGCCCAACCCACGACCGGAGCGCCTATCACGCGCCGGTGGCGAGGCCACACGGTCAACGGAATCCATTTCTTAACAGTACTGTTACTGTAGCACAGCCGACGATGACCAAGCGCAACCCGACCGCTGCCGGACCCAGACGCGCCTCCGCCAAGGACGTGGCGGCCAAGGCCGGTGTCGCTGTGGATACCGTGTGGCAGATCCTGGGCGGACGCGGCGAACGCTACCACGTCGATACTAGGGCGCGGGTGGAGGAAGTCGCCGCTGAACTGGGATACCGGCGCCACGCCGGCGCCCTGGCGATCAGCACCGGACGCTTCGGCTGCCTGGCGATGGTCACCAGCACCACCAGCCACCGCAGCGTGTGGGATGCGGGGCTGTTCGAAGGCCTGGAACGCCGCCTGGGGAAGGACGGCTATCATCTCGCGCTGGCCTGCCTGGCGGATCAGGAGCTGCGCGGCGACAGCTCGTTGGCGAAGCTGCTGGGCGAGCGCTCTGCCGATGGCCTCATCCTCAACTACGTCTACGACATCCCGGGCGAGGTCGAAACTGCCATTGCGCGCCACCGCCTGCCCGCGGTGTGGGTCAATCGCCGGCTTCCGGCAGCCTGCGCCCATCCCGACGATCGTGCTGCCGGCGAGGCGGCGACCCGGGCGCTGATCGCCCTGGGCCATCGGCGCATCGCCTACCTATCGTCGCATCCGACCCCGCATTACAGCGACCAGGATCGCTGCGCGGGCTACACCACGGCGATGTGTTCAGCGGGACTGCGTCCGCATGCCGTGATGGGGCAGGATCCCCCGGAGCGTCGCGATGAGTGGATGCGCCAGCTGTGCGCCCTGCTGTCGACCCGTGAGCGGCCCACGGCCGTGGTGGCCTATGGCCCGTATGCCGCCTATCCGGTACTGGCGGTGGCGCAGGATCTCGGCCTGCAGCTGCCTCGCGATCTGTCGCTGTGCACCTTCTCGCCCGGACTTGCCTGCGATGCCGGCCCGGCTCTGACCACCTGGCTGATCCCCGTACGCGCCATGGGGGAGGCGGTCGCCGACCTCGCCCTCGCGGCCATCGCCGGCGATCCTGCTCAGGCCCGTGCCATCCCCTACGCCGGGGTGGTCGGCGCCACCCAGGCGCCACCCCCCACATCCGGCCCCAAGCGGCGGAGTCCTGTTACCCCTGCCATTACCGGAAACCGCCCATGAGCTGCCGCCGCCTCCCGCTTCCCTTCCTCGTCCTCGTTCTCTTCGTGTGTGCTGCGGTGCCCCTCCAGGCCGCTGCCACCGCAGCCACCGCCACCACGCCGCTGCCGCCGCAGCAGAAGGATCCGGAGGAGCCCATCGTCTTCCCCGCCGATGCCGGGGTGATCGATGTGACCCAGGCACCGTACAACGCCAAGGGCGATGGCCGGAGCGATGACAGCGATGCGCTGCAGAAGGCCCTTGATGACCATCCATCGAACAACCGCATCATCTACCTGCCCAACGGCACCTACCTGGTATCGCACCAGATCGAGTTCGGGCTGTCGCGCCGCATGCATCCGGGCATGAAAATCGATGGGCGCGACGGCCAGCACCAGCGCTTGACCATCCTCCAAGGCCAGACCCGCGACCAGACCATCATCAAGCTGGTGGATCACTGCCCGGAGTTCCAGGCCGCCGGCATCAATGAGAAGGAGAAGGACATCGGTCGTCCGAACGTGCGCGCCGTGGTCTGGACCGGCGAGAACGTCGCCCAGCATTTCCGCAACGCCATCCGCAACCTTACCGTCGACACCGGCAAGGGGAATCCCGGCGCCGCCGGGGTGCAGTACAATGCCAGCAACCAGGGCTGCATGCATGCAGTGAAGATCGTCAGCGGCGATGGCCAGGGCGGCATCGGGCTCGACATCGGCTTCACCGGCGATTCCGGCCCGGCCGAGGTGCGCCATCTCGAGGTCATCGGCTTCGACTACGGGATCTGGGCGAGCAACCTCAATTCATTCACGGTCTGGGATGTCACGCTCAAGGGCCAGCGCAAGGCTGGCATCCGTGCGCCCTACGAAGAGCTGTTCCTGCACCGCATCCGCAGCGACAACAGCGTGCCGGCGCTGTGGACGGGTGGGCGTTGGGGCCACTTCGTCAGCCTCATCGATGGGGAATTCACCGGCGGAGCAAAGGACCAGCCGGCGATCCTCATCGACGGCAAGGCCAACGACGGCCACGTCTTTGCCCGCAATGTGACGGTTGGCGGCTATGGCGTGGCAGTGAAGGTGGCGGGCGACGAGAAGCTGAATGCCACCGGAAACATCGACGAGTTCTCGCGCGGCCCGCTGACCCTGCCGTTCACCGGCGCAATCCCTCGCACCCTGCGGCTGCCGGTGAAGGACGCACCCGCGGTGAGCTGGGCCGATCCGGCGAAGGACTGGGCCAGTGTCATCGCCCATGGCGCGGTCGGCGACGGCAAGAGCGACGATACCGCCGCGGTCCAGAAGGCGATCGACAGCGGCACCAAAGTGGTCTACTTCCCGGGCGGCAAGAGCTACCGCTGCGGTCAGCTGATCCTACGCGCCAATGTCCAACGCCTGATCGCGTGCGAGGCCTACCTCAACGGCGAGATCCTGGTGCAGGACGGCAAGGCCCCAGCCGTGGTGATCGAGCGCTTCATGCCGATGTGGGGCAGCAAGCCCGATGCCACCATCATCCGCCAGCAGAGCACCCGGGCGGTGATCGTGCGCGACATCAACGCCTGGATCTACCAGGAGAATTCCGGCGACGTCTTCATCGATGACGTTTGCGGCGGCCTCTACATGCAGAAGCCGGGCGCGAACGTGTGGTGCCACTATCTCAATTACGAGGTCTCGCCCATGCTCGGCCTGGTGAACAATGGCGGCAACCTCTGGATCCTCGGCAGCAAGGTCGAGCACCCGAATCCCCAGGTCGAACTCCTCAACGGCAGCCGCACCGAGATCCTCGGGGCGATGTGGTACGCCGGATTCGAGGAGGTGGTCAAGGGCCCCGGCATGCGCATCGTCGATTCTGCCGTCACCCTGGTCGCTCATCGCCAGCACAGCTTCGGCAAGGGGCGCTGGCCGACATGGATCCAGATCGAGCGCCAGGGCCAACCACCCTACGTCTGGAAGGATTGGGCCATCGATTTTCTCTCCACCGCGACGCAAGCGGACATGGATGCGGTGGAGAAGCTGCGGCGACCGTGATGGTGCCCTGCCTGTCGTTCAACCGTCGGTTTTCCGACCGCTTTAGTTGCCTGGTCGCGGGCGACGGGCGGAACCCATCGTGAGTAGGCAGCGCCTAGGCTGAGAAGGTTTTCGCTAACCGGTGGGTTGCGCCGTTCGCTCAAAATAGTGTCATTTCCGATGTGTAAGTAATTATAAAGCAGATCACTAGTGTCCGGCTTATTTTTCTTAAAAGCGCCAAACGACGGTAATAATGCATGTTTTTAGTCATCTGCTAGTGAAACGATTTCAATTTGA
>JAYVMM010000456.1:0-9887 GCA_043758975.1 Planctomycetota bacterium
GGGATCAGGGCCGCGACCGCCGGAATCATCGCCCTGTCCTTCAGCGGATCCTGGACCCACTGGCGCGCCAGCCCATCGAGCGCATCGTGGCGACCGTGCACATCATCCCAATCTGCGAGCAGGACCAGCGTATCGCCGCTGCGCGGCCAGCCTGCAACCGCCGCGGTGATTGCCGTGTCGTCCTTGAATCGATTGAGGAACTGCAGCAGGTCCGCAGGTGTGATGCCAGTCGGAGGTGCTGCCAGCTGCTGTGCCACCAGCGCACGGAGGGCTGGCGGAACGCTCGCAGCCACCGGGCGCTGGGGATCCGCTTCCTGGCCATCCACCGCACTCTCCGCCATCCACTTCACCAGGGCAGGCGTTCTCATCGTCGCCGCCGCCGTCGCCACCCTCTCCTTCATGGCCATGCCCGCGCCAGCCTGCCACCAGCGCTGCACGTCGGCTGCCACCGCGGCCTGCTGCGCATCGTCCCATGATGCCAGTGGATCGCGACCAAAGCAGGCCTCGAGGTTCAGCCCCAGGCGCTTCCCAAGCAGCGTAAGGGCGAGGTCGCCGATGGTCTCACCATTTGGCCCACCCGGGCGCAGGTCGCCGGCCAGGTCGACCACAGCGTCGTTGGCGAGAACCTCCGTAGTTGGAGGATTGTCGACGGGATCTCGGCACAGCCACCAGCTGCGCAGCGTATTGATGCGCAGATCGCCATCCGACGGCTCGATCGCCAGGCGGTGCATGCGTTCTGCATCGTTGCTGATCTGGCGCTGCCTGACCTCCGGAGCAATGCCCGCCGCGGCCACTTTCCAGCGCTCATCCCAGCTATCGCTGCGGTATCGTGCGATGAACCAGTCGCTCACCAGCATGCAGACTCCGTCACGGATGCCGGTGACCGCGACGCGAGGCGGAATCGCGTAGGCATGGCCGGGCTGGTATCCAGCGCCGCGGCTTGAGAAGTGCTGAGCAAGGACCGCGCCCGCACCGGCGAAGCCGGCCTCCACCCGCCGGGCATCGATCAACGCGAGGTTGATCGACAAGAGGTAGGCGTGCTGCTGGAAGCGCGAAGACGGTGCGACCCGCATAGGTGCAGCGACCACGTGCAACGCCGCGATGACGGCGGGATCCAGGTCAGCAGCTGACACCGGATCGACCAGGTCGACCAGCCAGCTGCCATCAGCCAGTCGTGCGTGAACGCCTTTATCACGATTGAACCACAAGTTCGCGGGACGATCACGGAGCCTGAATGCGCCCGAGAAGAAAGTCGCGCCGTTCAGGCTGGGGAGTCCCAGGCCCTCGGCTTGGTGCATGATGGCAGCGATTGCGGTAGCATCCTCCGCGCTGATCGGGTCGCCTTGCGGATCGGACGGGGCAATTGACGCAGGAGGTGGTTCTGACGCGGCGATCGCGCCCCACATCAGCAACGCCAGCACCAGGAGCAGGACTCGCGCCCGGTGCGGTTCCATCCTGGCCGTGATCAGGCATTCGCTGGGCCGTATGGTGGGAGCGGTGGTCATGGACAGGGACAGCGTAGACCGCATGCGCCTGGGAGCAATCATCCGCATCCTGCACCGTCGCAGCACACGATAAATGCGGATCCCCCACCACGATCAGGGTGCAGGCGGGGCGATCTCGACGACCATGCCGGGCTGGAATCCCCGGTTCTCCCTGCCATAGCCGCGCGGGTTGCATACCACCCGGCAGCCGGTCGGCAGCACGTAGTCGAATGAGCAGTGGGTGTGGCCGTGGATCCACAGCGACACGCCGGCGGTGAGGTTATCCCGGTCATTGGCGAAATAGGCGTTCACCAGGCTACCTCGGTACTGCTCGTGGCAACTCAACCGCGAGGGCAGGAAGTGGGTCACGACGATCGGCACCTCGCCGACGGCATGGGCATCGACAATCTGATGCTGCAGAAATCTGGTGGAGACCTCATGCATAGACCGGCTGTCGTCCGGCGTCAGGAAACGATCGCCCTTCCTGATCATGCTGTAGTCGTTCAGGCAACCGAGAGCAGCCGCGCGCACCCGCACGTACGCGGCTTCGCCGGTTGCACCGTCATCGGTCCAGTCCATCGCACTCCACCAAGTCGAACCGATGAAGCGGTAGGTCGTGCCGTAGTGCTCGTAGCGCCAGACGCCGTCATCGAGCACCTGGAGATTGGACGCCCCGATCCTCCACGCGCGCACCAGCGAGGACTGCTCGTCCGCAATGTCGACCTGATACCAGTCGTGATTGCCGGGCACGTAAACGACGGCCTTGCCGACCCTCTCGCCCAATTCTGCCAGCGCCTTGGCCACCTGCCTGCCGTTGGCCAGATCGCCGGCCACGACCACGACATCGCAGGCGACCTTGGGCACGACGAAGCCGCCATGCTCGATGTGCAGGTCGGACAGGACATGCAGGCGCAACGGAGGAGCAGTGTGCTGCCGGAGTCCCTGTGCCGGTCGCGTCACGGCGTCGGTTTCTGGAAGGCGTCGGTGAAAGCGTCCAGTTCCGTTGCGGTCATGCCGAGTCCGGCGCCGATCGTGCGCCAATCCGAGACAGCGGCGGTGACGTCGGCGAGGATGGCCTCGGCCCGGGCCGGCTTGATCCGGAAGTACGGTGCAGCCATTAGCAAAGCTTGGAAGCTGGCGTCAGGCCCGGTGTCGGCTGATATCCAGGTCTTCAATTCACGAACTCGATCAGGGAACGGATTGAGGTCGAAGGCCGGAGCGAGCCGCCACTGGCCATGCGTCACATGCAGGAATCCGTGGTTGTGCAGGTGGTCGTCGACGTTGTTGATTGCGATGGAGAAGGCGATGCGTCGCCACAGCTCGTCGATGTCGGCCTGGGTGGCGGCACCATGGACGCGCAGGGCATCGACGATCTCGGTGTAGGTGTGCTCGGCCGGGTCATCGCGCTCGACGCCGAGCATGGTGGCTGCCGAACAATAGGGGATGCGGCTGCCGTCGGTCCGGCGGTCGAAGCGCCGGATCACGGCGACCGGGATGCCGTCGCTGTGCACCAGACGGGCCTCGGCGGCGCTGATTCCCGCTCTCCGGGCGAGGTGCAGGGCGAGCACCTCGCCCTTCGTCACCGCCCGTTCATCGGCCACGCTCGGGAACTTTCCGATTGCCAGGCTGCCATCGGCATCGCGGATCGAACACTTCGGACGCATGCCGCCGAGCGAGGTGCCGCATCCGCGCAGATAGGCGAGGTCCCGCGCCGTCTCGACGCTCAGCTCCACGGCCTTGGACGCCGCAAGGAGGTGGTGGAGTTCGATCAGCGGAGGGGTCCGTCGGACGGCATCCTCCCCACCACCCTGAAAGCGGCCCTCCTCGTCGCGCAGCCGCACCGCGCCGACGCGGCTGTCGTCGTCCACCGCGAGCAGGAAGTCGAGCGCGCCGAGCATCGCCGGTAGTCCGGATGCACCGGCTGAACGGGCCTCCTCGCGGCGCTTGGCATGGTCTCGTAGAATGACCCGGCGTCCCCAGCCATCCGGTTCGGTGTCGGCGATGGCGCCGTGGAACAACGAACCCTCGCCATGGCGGGCGTGAAACTGGAATCCCTCGACCAGTGGCAGTGCCGGGTCGATCGCGAATCGCTCCGAGTCGCTCAGCCAGGCGCCGGTATAGGCGAAGGCCGCGCTCTCGCGCCGCCCCTGCTGGTTGTAACGCAGGTCGCCGATCACCGCCTCGGGCCGATCAAGGACGATGGTTATCTGACGTTTCATGGCCGTGCATCCGTGCGTCGCCGATGCACGATACGCTTGGGAAGGTGCTCGACCTCCAGCAACAGCCCCTGCTCATCGGTGCGCTGGTCGATAAGCGCCGCGAGCGGTGCGCCGAACCCCAAGGCAAAGAAGGCCTGGGCATATGTGCCCATGGCCACTGTCGGATCGCCTCGTTCCAACTTGAGGTAGGTCATCTTAGCGATGCCGATGCGCTCCATCATCATCGCCACGGTGAGCCGCCGCCGCCGTCGTGCGATGGAGATGTCAGCGCCCAGCTTCTCCAACGAGCGACGCACGGCAGGCGGCATCATTGCCACAGGCGTTGTTCTCATTAAAGTATCTTATAATAAACTTTATTACTTACAAGGTCTATTATAATGTACTTATTTTTCAGATCATATAGGTTTTACCTCCACCAAAACAGATCCGGCCAGGACCGACTCCGCTTATGTCGGCCCGCTGATCTAAGCTGTCGCCCGCTCCGGGGTGATGAAAAAGGCATACGCTCGCAGTTGTAGGCCATGCTGGGGTGGGCGGCGGTGACTAGGACGACGACCCAGCCGATTTCTGGTATGGACGTGCCAGGGCCCGGCCATGGCCCAGGTCTTCAGTCCATCGGAGCGCAGGAGGTGCTCGGCGCCCCCGCTTAAACGTCGAGGTCGATCCGCTACCATTCGAACCACACCATCGCCGGCAGCAGGCAGCAGGCAGCAGGCAGCAGGCAGCAGGCAGCAGGCAGCAGGCAGCAGCAGCAGCAGCGCCGCCATCGTCCACGTACACGACCGCAACTTCGCTACTACATCCCGACTCGCGGAGAGATCGAAAGAAAGCGCATGCTTGCATTTAAATAAGAAAGCATACGCTCCCATTTATCATGGGTCGGAAAGCCTTCGTTCGTCAGCGCATCCTCGAAGCCGCGTTCGACCTCATCGCGCGCGAAGGCTTCGAGGCGGTGAGCACCCGCGACATCGCGCGCGTGGCCAAGGTCGGACCGGCGTCGATGTTCAAGCACTTCACCACCAAGGAGGAACTCGCGCGTGAGCTCTACCGCCTTGCATTGGCGCCGGTGCTGGTCGGCTTCGCCGGACTCTCGGAGGAGGCGTCCTCCCCCCGCGACGTGGTCCGTGGCGCCGTGCGCCAGCTCTACGCGCTCTACGATGATCGGCCACGTGCGCTCGCGCTGCTGCTCTTCCCCCCTCATGAGATCACGCCGTGGGAGATCGACCGCGCCAATCCCGTCAGCGCCCGTGCGGTGCTCCAGCGCCTGATCGGCGGCGACGAGGATCTCGCGGCGATCGTCTGGGGAGCGATGACCGGACCGCTGCAGGACCGCTACCTGAATCGGCGCAAGGGCGCCATGGCGCCGGTCGCAGAAGCGCATGCCGCGCGCATCGCCGCCCTCATCCCCAGAGCTTCTGGAGCCGCCACATGATCACCCGCCGCATGTCTCAAGTCATCCTCGCCGCGCTGATCGTGTCGACTTTCGCTGGCTGCTCCGGGCGGTCGGGTCCGCAGCATGAGACGCCGCCGCCGCAAGCGCGCGATCTCGGTAGCGGTGCTGGCGGCGAGAAGCTCGGAAACACCCAGGCTCCGGCATCCAACCCATCGACCACCACCACTACCGCCTCCCCGGAGACCACGCCATGATCCGCAGCTACCCCATGACTCTCACCGTCGCGACCGCCGCGGCGATATTCCTGAGCGGCTGCGGCAGCGAGCGTTCGGCGGCGATGGCCGAAGGCTATGACCAGCGACCGGCGCTCGAGGGCACGCTCTTCCCTTCTGATCAGACCAACATCGGCGACGACGCGATCAAACGCATCCTCGATGGCAAGGTGGTGATCGCCGATAAGGTCATGATCGCGGTTATGCCCCTGGGCTGCGGCGACGGAGGCAGTCCGGGATATGCGGGGGCCATCCAGGCAACGATCACCGAGCGCGTGCAGCGCGAGGCGCGGGTGCTGGGGATCGAGCGCATCCCAACCCTGATCCTGTCGCCGCAGCGGCGCGACATACCGCGCATCCGCGAAGCGTGCGCGCGCCTTCAGTGCGATCTCGTGCTGCTGTACTCGGTGCGCCAGGAGGTGAAGGTCCACAACCGGTTGTTCGCGAAGGACGAGGCCAAAGCGTTCGCCACCATCGAGGCGGTGCTGATGGATGTGCGCACCGGCATGATCCCGTGGACGGATGTCGTCGACAACGACATCACCGCGATCCAGGACGCCGATCACGAAGCCTGGGAGCGCGCCGTGACCGCCTCGGTGCAGGCCGCGACCTCGGGCATGGCTGAAGATCTGTCGAGGTTCTTCGCGAAGCTTCCACCGCGGACGGCGGCGCCGGCGGTGCCTCGGACCAACTGAGTACGGTCGGAGAGTTTGTGCGTCGGATCCGGTCGGCGGCGCCATGACCTTCATAATCGACAAAACCCCTCGAAGCTGGGCATCCATGGGCTTTTTGTTCTCGTTGAGCCGCTGGGTATCAGGCGAGTAGCCGGAGGTCGTGAACGGATATGCCGAGTACTGCGCTGACTACCATGCCGACGCGCTTCGCGCTGCTTACGACTCCTGGCTTCGCGATCGCGATGGTGGTGATGCTGCTCAACGACCTCGTGCTGAAGGCCGCCTTTCATAATGCGGTGACCGGAAAACTGTCCGACTTCTCGGGGGTGTTCGTCTTCTGCCTGTTCCTGGTCGCCTGCTGCCCACGCTATGCTCGGTGCGGCTGCCTGTTCGGCGCCCTATTCTTCGCTTGGTGGAAGACGCCGTGGAGCGCGCCGGTCATCAGCGCATGGAACCAGCTCGGCTGGTGGCCGGTAGCGCGGGTGCAGGACTGGAGCGACATCCTGGCAGTGGCGATGGCGCCTCTGGCCTGGGCCTATGCGCTACGTGCCAGACCGATCAGGGTTCCGCAGCTGGCGCGCCTTGCGCTCGCAGCCTGCTCGCTAGCGGTCTTCATGGGCCAGAGCGTGCGCGAAAATCCGGATTCACGGGTCGTTGCCGACCGTTATTTCATCGCCCCCGGGTCGGTCGGTGATCTCGTGGAACGCGGTCTGCCGGACTTTGTGCATGCCTATTATGCCTACTTTAGAAGAGATCCCTCCCTGAATGTCTGGCTCAATGACGGCGGCTATCACATCGGCGCCACCTTCGACCTCACGGAGGATCACGGTGTGACAATCCTGCGCTTCTCGGAGACGCAAGTCTGCTATGAGCCCATCACCACGTCAGACGTCAGAATGGCGGCACCCATCCCGCCTGACGAAAAAATCAGGCGGCGCGCTGCCTGCATGGAGGCGATCAACCGCTGGGTGATGGTCCCGCTCGGCGCACATGTGGTGCTGCTGGAACCATAGCCATCGGGCCGAACACCTCGGCCAACACCCGGCTCTCCGTGCGGGTTGCCGCCGTGAAGATCGAGAGATTGAGAAAGGATGACCAAGCGTGGCTGGTGGTCGACCGTGATGCATGGCCCGAGGACCAGCTGGCTGCTTGCCTCGCCAGGGTTGAAACTCGTCGCGGTCGCTGCTTGGCGCTAAGCAATCCCAACTTCGAATTCTGGTTACTCCTTCATTTCGAGGACGCCGATGGAGGGCTAACTCCAGCCGAGGTCTGGAACCACCTGCGCCGGCATCTACCGGGCTACGACAAGCATCTAACCCGGGCGCTCAATGCGGCTGAGATCTCAGCGGCCTGCGCACGGGCGGCAGCCAGAGACAGGCCGGCCACGCAGAGCTGGCCGCGTCATGCGGGGTCGACGTTTTACCGACTTGTGCAAGCCGTTCGCCAAGCGCAAATCTGACTAACCTCGGAGATATGCACCCCTCTATCCCGTCCGGACCACCTCGTCGATTTGGACAAGGTCCTACCGTTCGCGTGGTTAGAAGTCGTTGTTTCCGGGCATGGGCGCTGGCGCTTTGGGCGGGTCAACCACCACCTCAAGTCGCGCGACGGGAAGTGCAAGGCGCCGCCCCCTGGGTTCGCCTGCTTTTGCCGTATGCGCCTGCCAGTGCTCAGCGCTCATTCCCGGCGGGGCAGGAACATTGTCGGAAACGAAGAGCCGGAATGCATGATCTTCGATGCGTTCAAAGGTGATGGGCAGCAAGGTGCCGCCCACCTGCACCTGCAGCCGCCCCATCGCCTCGGCCAAGTCTGCCGCAGTGGCGGGCAGTGGATCTCTGGCATAGTGCACATGTATCCGCGCTGCCAAGCGCAGGAGGTCTCCCGCAGCTCGATTGAAGATAACCAGCTCCTGCAGCTGGATGAGAAAGGGCATGAATCCCGCAGTGTCCGGCGATTGATAATCAGCGAAGCCCGGAACGTCCAGCGGATCCTGACGCGCACGACGGTCAACAAAGTCGATCAGCATGGCGATCTCGTTGGCGGTCGAAGCCCGACGCGCGTGCCCTTGCAGGAGAGCCAAGCGCTCGACCCCGGTTATCCCGTTTCCGGTGGCGACGGTGGCGATCGCACCCTGTCCCAACCAGCTGGCTGCGGACTTGCCACCGAAGAGCACCCGCTCCCCGATCCAGCCACCTGCCAAATCGTCGGGGCCTTCGGCGAGCCACTTTGACCCGGCGTTGAGGCTGGCGCGGCCGGCGATCACCGACAAGAAATAGATATGATCCCGCATCATGCTTGCGTTCGACCGACTCCACAGCTGGATGAACGATTGCGGCTGGGCGGTCAGCAGCAGCGCACGGTCCCCCATGATCATGCCCCGGCGATCGCCATAGGCGGCGATGGCCCGGCCGATTCGTTCCAAGTTCCAGGCGACGTTCATATGGGTGGCATCGAGGTCCAGGCGCGGAGTCAACACCCGCTCGCGATGCGCCAGCAAACTCATCACCCCGCCACCGAGACCCGCCCAGCGGTCGAGCGGCGCTGTCACCGCGAGCAGATCGGCAGCGCGGGTGGCGAGTGTCGGCAGCATGGCGTCCGCCGGGAGTGGTGTTCCGAGCGCGGCCAGTTGACGAAGCTCGTTGGCCTCAGACTTCAGGGCTCCGAGCTTGTTGGCAGCGGCGATCATGCGCGTCCATGCGTCGCCTTCGACCGTGGTGATTGCTGGCATCGATGCTAGTAGATCAGCCGGAGTCATCGGCGCGCCGGAGGCTCGCAGCCGGCCCAGAACAGCACGTAGGTGGCGCTTGCCCTGCTCGTCCTGCGCAAAATCTGCGAACCAGCGGATGGCCAGGGCGGGCAGCAGTACCGGCAGGAGCGGCCCTTCGGGGCGGAGCACCAAATGCTGGTTGCTGGCGCTGGCGCTGAGATTCAAGGCAGCATGGTCTTTGAGCAGAGCGGTGAGGTCGCGACGCCAGCGCCCACGCTGCGATATCTCTGCCGTGGAGGCGGTGCGGCGGAACGGTGCGGGAAAGGCGAGGCTGCTGGGCAACGGTAAAGCTCCCCACAGCAGAGGCGTAAGCTCGTCATCGAGTTGGTGCAAGGCGATGCCGCTAACCGCGGCGTCGGCATGCCCAGCGAGCAGGGCGCCCGCCGGCTGCGTGTCAACAGGCAGGGGTGCCACCTCGTTCCAAGAATTCAGCCACTCTGCGGTGTCGGTGATCAACCAATCGGTCGGAGTACATGCCCAGGAGAGCTCCGTAGTCAGGGACTGGGGCTTACGTCCGGTCGGAAGGGTCACGCCAGTGACCGCCGCGACGGCGACGAGCAGCGCATCGAGCTGGGACGTGCGCGGCATGCGGAGCAAGACGCCGCTCCGCGATGCCACGATGACCCAGGTGCCCGTGAGCGCGGGGGCCAGCGCTTCGAGGCTCAATTGCGGGAATTCCCGCATGGGCCAGACTGTGGTCAATCCGGCGGCTTGGAACAGATCGTGCAAATCACTTCCGATTTGCCCGCCATCGATGCCGACGGCGAGCCAAGCAATGCGATCAGCTGGCATGCGCGCCAGAACCGCCGGTTCTAGGGCGGTGAACCATTTCGCAGGCAACCCCGTATCCACCCAACCAGTAGTGCCGCTTGGACCAGCAGCAATTCCGGACGTGAGCGTCCAGTGGGTTAGCGCGGATAAGCCACAATGCAATTCAGCCGCATTGATTGGCAGATCCAGCTTCTCCAGAGCGAATCGTCGACGCAGCTCTTCGGCGAGACCGCCGCCGTGGAGGTTAACGCGCAGACCTATCGGTGGCACGTCAAGCGCGACGGGAGGTGCTAGCGGACCGGCAAGC
>JAYVMM010000457.1:0-4130 GCA_043758975.1 Planctomycetota bacterium
GGGGGTGCGCGGGCTCCAAACCCTACCGCCAGGGCAAAAATGTCACCCTCCTTTTCCTCGCTACCCCTTGTCAGGGTGGGGGCTACGGAGTCTCGAGAATTTTTCGAGAATATGCGGTTGAAATCGCACCAACTGCACCATGATCCGGGCCAGTTCAGACTCCGAGCAAGGGGCGGTTTGATCGGGTCATCCCGTCACACTCAACCTGCTCCTTGGCTACTACCGGTGCCCTGTGTGGGGGTCTCCGGAATGCCTGCTCAAACAATCCCCTATTAGGAGGATGCCTCGTGAATCTTCGCTACCTTGTGCCCGCCCTGGGCGTCATCGCCGTGTCCATCCCCGTCGCCACCGCGGCCGATCAGGCCGCGGCCGCGCCCGCCATCTCCTTCGAAGGCTGGATCGACAACAAGCTGACCATCAGCTCTGCGAACAACCCGCAGAACGATCCCGCCACCACCAAGAACGAGAAGTCCCCCGAGATCGGCTTCGCCAACGAGTCGAGCCTGAAGGCCGACATCAAGGTCAGCGATTCGATCAAGGGCAAGATCAACATATGGCTCAGCCCCGGCAATGACGGCACCGTCGCCACGAGCGGCACCGGCACCAGCGTGATCGATGTGCGCGAGGCCTACCTCATCGCCGGCATCAATCAGGACTTCAGCCTCCAGGCCGGCAAGTACGAGCGCCCGATCGGCTGGATCTCGCCCGAGCCCACCGGCCTGTACACCGTTAACAACAGCCTGATCGGCTACACCAGCACCTACGGCAACGACGTCATCGGCGCCAATGTCACCTGGGCGCACCGGGACAGCCCGCTGGTCGCCTCCGTGCACATCACCAACGGCTTCTTCAACACCGCCGACTCCGCCTCGGTCACCCCCAAGTCGGCCTTCGGTGCGCCCGCCAGCAAGACCGCCACCCGCGGCAACGACGATCTCGGCTTCGGCGCATCGTTGACCTTCAACATCGGCCCCGCCGTCGACGACAACTTCGTCGGCGCCTTCCTCGCCGATGATCCCCATGTCGGCCTGCCCGACACCTACCTGATCACCCTGCCCGGTGCCTTGCCTGCCCTCGATCAGGGCGGCAACGCCCTGCTGGTCTGCGTCAACGGCCAGTATCACATCAACAAGAGCCTGCTGGTCGCGGCCGAGGTCGTCTACCTCGACATCGGCGATTCTTCGGATGCGGGCGCCACCGTGAGCAATACCGGCGGTCACCGCGACCAGGGCCTGGTCCTGGCCAACTGGGCCCTGCCCAAGGGCTCGGCGAGCTTCCCGGTCTCCTTCACCGGAGAATTCCAGATCATGGAGGCCAAGGGCAAGTACGCCGGCGCCACCACCGAGAAGGCGACCGAGGAGGCCATCGCGGTGCTGACCAACCCGACCAACTCGCCGCACTTCGGCCTCAATGGCGAACTGGCGTTCACCCAGTACACCGATGGCACGACCGGCTTCAACAAGGTCAACGCCATCGTGCTCTCGATCGAGGCCATCCTCTCGTTCTGAGCAGGTGACGGAATGCTGGATGGCACCGCGCGGTGCCACCTCAGGGACCCCGGCGGTAACGCCGGGGTTTCCTGTTTAACGCCGCCTCCGCTGGCGGTCGCTCGCTTGGCGGTCGCAGTTTTCGATCCAGCGTCCTGCTGGACAGCCATTTGCAGCAGAGCGATGAGGCGGGCGGAACGCCTGCCGACGGCGGCGGCAGCGTCGGGACGACGGCGTCTGCCGCAGCGCAGCTGAGGCGGAACAGCGGGATGGCGCGCGACATTGCACCAGCTGATATTGACCCCGGCGCCAGAAGTGATGTACTGCACTGAGGTTGCCGATATGCCCACGGCGGATTGAAAGGCCCTCTAGCGCACCAGCCGTGTACCCACCCAGCCCATTGTCGAAGCGGCACGCGCACGATCCCACGCTGTCGCTCAAACTCGAAACCGTCACCGCGCTCAATGCGGCAGGCAAGCGCCGCAATCCGTTGTCCGCCTACCTCCACCTGGTGCGGGACAAGGTCCGGCTGATCTCGCTGGTGTGGTTCCTGCAGACGCTGCGCAACGCGCCGGTGCTGATCATCCCGCTGCTGATGGCGCATATCCTCTATCTGGTGCAGTCCCAGCGCGAGCGCGTCACCGACGAGCTGTGGTGGGTCCTGGAGACCACCCTCGGATTGGGCCTGATCAACGTCATCGCCACCGTCGGCCAGCAGCGCCTGCGCTCGATCCAGCGCCGCAGCCTCACCGCCGCCCTGCGCCGCGCGCTGGTGCACCGGCTGCACCAGCTCACCTTCGTCTTCCACGACGCCGCCCAGGCCGGCGTGCTGCAGAACAAGTTCATCCTCGACCTCAACCGCCTGGAGGAGGTGCACAACTACCTGGCCGAGAACGTCATCATGCAGGGCACCACCATCGTGGTCGCGCTCATCATCGTGGCCTGCATCAATCCCTGGTTCGTGCTCATCCTCGGCCTGATCGTGCCCGCCAACCTGATCGCAGCCCATGTGCTGTGGAACCCCATGCGCAAGCGCAGCGAGGAGTTCCGCGAGGCCGAATCCGGCTTCCTCTCCCGCCTCCAGGAGGTGCTGCACGGCCTGCGCCTGACGCGCGCGCACGCGGTCGAGGACTTCGCCGAGGACCGCTTGGCCTACGCCGCGCATGCGGTCGCCTCCAGCGGCATCAAGGTCGACGTCACCTGCGCCCTCTTCGGCTCGACCGGCTGGGCGGTCGGCCTGGTGCTCAACATGCTGGTCATCGGCTTCGGCGCGGTGCTGTGCGTGCGCGACAACATCAGTTTCGAGCAGCTCTTCGTCTTCTACAGCTACTACGGCACCATCCAGGGCGGGGTCAGCGGCATCGTCCTCGGCATGCCGGCGATCGCCTCGGCCTCCGACGCCATCACCTCGCTGGCCGAGCTCTTCGAGCACGAGAGCCAGGAGCGCAACACCGGCAAGGCGGAGCTCAGCGCCATCGCCGGCGAGGTCTCGCTCAAGGGGGTCTACTTCAAGTACCCCAAGAGCACCAGCCACAGCCTGTCCGGGGTCGACCTCGACATCCCCAAGGGCGGCACCCTGGCGCTGGTAGGCGCCTCGGGCTCGGGCAAGAGCACCATCGCCAGCCTGATCCTCGGCTTCTACGAGCCCGAGCGCGGCAGCGTGCGCATCGATGGCCACGACCTGCGCGAGGTCGACCGGCGTAGCTTCCGCCGCCACGTCGGGGTGGTCAGCCAGGAGGTCACGCTGTTCCAGGACACCGTGCTCGGCAACATCGCCTGGGGCGACCCCAGCCCCGACGAAGCGCGCGCGCGCGAGGCGGCCAGGCGCGCCAACGCCGACAACTTCATCACCGCGATGCCCAAGGGCTATCAGAGCCTGCTCGGCGATCGCGGCCTCGGCCTCTCCGGCGGCCAGCGCCAGCGCCTGGCCATCGCGCGCGCGCTCTACCGCGACCCCCAGCTGCTCATCCTCGACGAGGCCACCAGCGCGCTCGATCCCGAGAGCGAGCGCCTGGTCCAGCTCGCCCTTGACGAGCTCATGAAGGGGCGCTCCTCGCTGATCATCGCCCACCGCCTCTCGACCGTGCGCAACGCCGACCGCATCAGCGTGCTCGAGGATGGGCGCATCGTCGAGAGCGGGACCTACGCCGAGCTGATGGAGCGCCGGCGGTCGTTCTGGAAGCTCGCCAACCATCAGCTGGTCTGACTCCGCCTGCTGTATCCGGAGCCGCGGTGTGGGGGCGGCAATTGGCAATTGGCAATTGGCAATTGGCAATTGGCAATTGGCAATTGGCAATTGGCAATTGGCAATTGGCAATTGGCAATTGGCAATTGGCAATCTCCATCCGTGACGCACGAAAACCCACTGGCGCAGGAGATGGCGATTGCAGCGCGCCATCGCCGGATTATTCACCATCACACCTTTCCCGGGAGCCACCCATGGCCGAACAACCGTCCCCATCGCCGCTGGTCTGGCTCGTGCTCGCAGTGCTCGCCCTGGGCGCCGGCGGGATCTTCCTGCTGCGCAGCACCGCCCCGTCAGCTCCCGCGCCGGGCGCCCCCGGCGCCGAGGTCAAGCCTGCGAGCGCCGGCGCCCTGCGCATCGCGGTGATCCCCAAGGGCACCACCCACGAATTCTGGAAG
>JAYVMM010000458.1:0-6948 GCA_043758975.1 Planctomycetota bacterium
CCCGCACGCCTGGAACACCGTGGGCGGCAATACGTGCAACGTCCAATACTTCAACTTCACCGCCCTCGAGAGCATTTGGACCGGCTTCAGCACCTGGAACCAGCAGACGCACTGGGCGACCGGGCTGCTCGCCACCAGCGACCTGTTCTGCAATCCGCGCGAAGGCGCCTGGCTGGAGGTCAACCACTACCTCAACAGCACCTCGACTCCGACCCCGGCTGGCTATCAGGTCGATGCCCTGACGCTGAATATCGGGCAGATCTGCCAATTCATCCAGAACACTACCTGGAGCACGGTGTCGACCAACGCCCAGCAAACCACGGCCGCGCTACCGCTGCCCGGCACCCCGCTCTCCAGCCTGTTCAACGGCGTGATCTATGCCCATCGTACCCACCGCACCATGGTGCCGTGGGCGAACGGCGCGGGCGCCTTGCCCTACGCCGGTGTCCCTAAGCCCAACAACTTCCCGGCGAGCGATGGCCTCACCGGTTCGCTCGGGGTGAATCCGCCGTCGCCGCCGCCGTCGGCCAGCACCCCCTTGGGACAGGGATCGAAGCAGGGCGCCGCGGGGGCGACCATCGGCGCCACCTACGATGGCAGCGTCTACAGCCACCCGATCACGTACCCCTGCCTCAACGGCTACACTACCGCGTTTATGACCGGCTCCCTCGCCACTTACCAGGACAACACCCCAGGCGTCGCCGACCATATGCTGCCGATCTACGATCCGCTCGAGCCGCAGGGCTACAGCCCGACCGAGAACTCCTTCGTCAACACCGGCTGGTACAAGACCCCGGCGTGCTTGCCGAGCTCGATGAACCAGGGCAACAGCACCTCCGTGCCCTATCCGGTGTTCGGCACCACCACCCTCACCAATGGCGGGGTGGTCGGGGTCGGCACCGGCGCGCTGCCGGCGCGTCCGGGCATGCCCAATGTGTGGTCGGTCTATCCCTCGGCGCTGGCGGTGCGCCTGTACAACGCCTCGGCCATCAACTGGGGTGGGGTGCAGGTCTCGGCCAACAACCGCCCGCAGGGCCTGACCGTGATCACCCCCAACAGCTGCTATCTGTGGGGCGATTACAACACCACCCAGTTCGCCGACGCCTCCGGCACCCTGCAGATCACCCCGTGCGGGGTGTTCTGCGACGGTCTGACCACGCTCTCCAACGCGTGGAGCGATGTCGCCGGCGCCACCGCGACCTACACCGGCGGCATCAAAAATTCGACCAGCACCAGCTACATCGTCTCGGTGATGATCAACAACCAGCCCACCGACTACGAGAACACCAAGAGCGAGGGCAGCGACGGCACCCACTGCGTCATCCGCTACGCCGAGAACTGGGGCACCGGCGGCTCCGGCGGCGGCGCCAGCACCTGGACCTTCCAGGGCAGCCTGGTGGTGCTCAACCGCACCCGCTACGGGCGCTCCTACGTCCCCAAATACACCCTCACCAGCTTCGTCTCGCCCTTCATCCTCAACGGCGTCAGCAGCTACGCGTCCTGCACTGCGAACAGTTTCTATGGCGTGCCGTTCCGTAACTACCAGTTCAACTCCGACCTGCTGACCCAGGCCGGCCAGCCGCCGGCGGCGCCGCATGGCATCACCGTGCAGCGCGTGGTCAGCACCATCAACCTCAACAACAACTGAAGCTGATGCAGCTGGGCGCGTCCGGCTGACCGTGGCCCGCGCTCAGCCGCCGGCGCGCTGAGCGCCGGGAGCGCCGGCGGCGGTCCGCAGCCGCGGCCCCGCGGCCACCCATTTCCTTGCCGCCGGCCTTTGCTAGCGTGTGCGACCCCCAGGACGCCGCGCGCACGCGCGCTCTCTCAGGGGCCGGCAAGGAGCGGGCATGGACGGCACAAACACGGGTGCGGACGGCGGGGCGGGCGGGGTCACGGTGGCCAAGTTCGGTGGCACCTCGGTCGCCACCGCCTCCCAGCTGCGCAAGGTCGCCGCCATCGTCAAGGCCGATGCGCGCCGCCGCATCATCGTGCCCTCGGCGCCAGGCAAGGCGCATGCCGGCGATACCAAGATCACCGATCTGCTCTACCTCTGCCATCAGCTCGCAGCCAAGGGCCAGCCCTTTGCCCAGGTGTGGGAGCCGATCGCCAAGCGCTTCCTCGCCATCGTCGCCGAACTCGGATTGGACCTGCGCCTGGAGCAGCCGCTCGAGCAGGCGCGCGCGCGCATCGCCGGCGGCGCCTCCGCCGACTATGCCGCCAGCCGCGGCGAGGCGATCCACGGGCGGGTGCTCGCAGCCCTGCTCGGCGCCGCCTATGTCGATGCCGAGGAGGTGGTGTTCTTCGACCGCGCCGGGCGCCTCGACCGTCGCACCTTCGCCGCCATCAAGAGCCGCTGCCAGGGTCCTGGGCCGGTGGTCATCCCCGGCTTCTACGGCAGCGACCATGTCGGCGAGGTCAAAACATTCAGCCGCGGCGGCTCGGACGTCACCGGCGCGGTGGTCGCCAATGCGGTCGACGCCCGCCTGTACGAGAACTGGACCGATGTCTCAGGCGTGCTGATGACCGATCCGCGCGTGGTCGCCGAGGCCAAGCCGATCACCGAGATCACCTACCGCGAGCTGCGCGAGCTGTCCTACATGGGCGCCAGCGTGCTGCACGAGGAGGCGGTCTTCCCGGTGCGCGAGAAGGGCATCCCGATCAACATCCGCAACACCAACCGCCCCGACGACCCCGGCACCATGATCGTCGCCGAGCGCGACGCCGGTCACCAGGTGGTGGTCGGCATCGCCGGCACCAAGGGCTTCACCGTGATCCAGATCGAGAAGGCGATGATGAACAGCGAAGTCGGCTTCGGCCGCCGCGTGCTCGACGCCTTCGCCCGCCTCGGCATCAGCTACGAGCACACCCCCACCGGCATCGACACCATGTCGGTGGTGGTGGCCGACCGCCAGCTGGTCGACGCTGGCGGCGCGAGCAGGCTCGAGCAGGTGATCGAGGACCTCACCGGCACGCTCAGGCCCGACACCCTCAAGGTCACCCCGGGGATGGCGCTGATCGCCACCGTCGGCCAAGGCATGAACCATGCAGTAGGCACCGCCGCCCGCCTGTTCAGCGCGCTGGCCAAGGCGCGCGTCAACGTGCGCATGATCGACCAGGGCTCGAGCGAGCAGAACATCATCGTCGGCGTCGAGGAGGGCGACCTGGCGGCGGCGATCCGGGCGATCTACAACGAATTTGCCTGAAGGCGCGTAGCGCCTGACGCTCAGTGGAGCGGCCTTGGCAGCTTCAGCGGCTTCAGCTGCGTCAGCGCTCCCGGCTCAGTCGCCGCGCAAATGCGCGCGCAGCAAGGCAATGTAGGGGGCATGGTCGGCGCTGGCCGCGCATTCGCGCGCGCTGTGCATCGACAGCATGGGCGTGCCGAGGTCGGCGACCAAAAGCCCGAGGCGAGCTGCGACCTTGGGCCCGATGGTGCTGCCGCAGCCGACATCGGCGCGCGCCACGAAATCCTGCAGGCTCACCCCGGCGCGCGCCGCCAGCCGGCGCACCGCCGCCGCGCTGGCGGCGCTGGTGGCATAGCGCACGTTGGCGTTGCTCTTGAGCACCACCCCGTGCCCGAGCAGCGGGCGGTGACGCGGGTCGTGCTTGTCGGTGTAGTTGGGGTGCAGCGCGTGCGCCATGTCGGCGGACAGCATCAGGCTGCCGGCGAGCGCCGCCGGCAGCGCGTTGGCGGCCAGGCCGAGCTCGCGCGCGATGCGCTCGAGGGTGGTGGTGAGCAGCGCGCCGTCGGCGCCGCTGTCGCTGGCGCTGCCGACCTCCTCATGGTCGAAGCAGGCGAGCACCGCCAGGGTGTCGGGGTCGCCGTCCTGGGCATCAAGCAGGGCGGCGAGGCCGGCATGGCAGGAGGCGAGGTTGTCGAGGCGCCCGGCGAAGATCAGCTCGTCGTCGGCGCCGCCCAGGGTGGCGGGGGTGAGGTCGTAGAGCGAGAGCTCGTGGGCGACGATGGCGGAGGCCGGCAGGCCGAGAGCCGCCGCCAGGCGCGCGGGCGCCTCGCCACTGTCATTTCCGCCGTTCCCGCCGTTCCCGCCGCTCAGCCCCCACAGCGGAGCGAGGTGGAGCTGGGGATTGAGCTTGAGGCCGTCTTCATTGACCTTGCGGTCGAGGTGGATGGCAAGCTGGGCGACGCGCGCCAGGGGGCGCTCGATGCGCACCAGGCGGCTGCCGCCGTCTGCGGTATGCACGATGCCAGCGAGACCGAGATCGCGGTCGAGCCAGCTGTTCCACAGCGCGCCGCCGTAGACCTCCACCCCCAGCTGCAGGCAGCCCTCGCTGGCGTAGGCCGGGCGCGGCTTGAGCCGCAGGTGCGGGCTGTCGGTGTGCGCACCGACGAGATGGACGCGGGCGAAGCCGCGGCGGCGCAGCACGAAGGCCACCACGCTGCTGCCGCGCACCACCAGGTAGCGCCCGGCGTCCAGGCCCCAAGCGCTGGTGCGTTCGTCGAGCACGTGGAAGCCCTGGGCCGTGAGCGCGGAGACCAGGGCGGCGGCGGCGTGCGCGCTGCTTGGACTCTGGTCGATGAAGCGGCACAGCGCGCGCGCGTCCGCGAAGGTGTTCTCTCCAGCCATGCCCGGCGATGGTCGTCGGCGCGCGCGGGGGCGCAACCGCGAGACTGATGCGGGGGAACGCCGGCAGCGTCAGCGCGCCCGAGCAGCAGAGCAGCAGAGCGGCAGAGCGGCAGAGCACCAGAGCACCAGAGCACCAGAGCAGCAGTTCAGCGCTGGAAGCGGCGACTGAGCTCGGCCCAGCTGAGGTCGAGGGTGGTGGGCCGTCCGTGCGGGCAGTGCTCGAGGTGCTCGAGGCGGTAGAGCAGGCCGGCGAGCTCGAGCTGCTCCTCCGGGCTGAGCCGCTGACCGGCCTTGATCGCGCCGTGGCAGGCGGCGCTGTGGGCGATGCGTTCGCGCAGGCGCGCCAGCGCCGCCGCGCTGCTGCCGCCCTCGGCGAGGGCACCGAAGAAGGCCGTCCAGTTGACCCGGCGCAGACTCGCCGGGTAGGCGCGCAGCAACACCGTGGTGGGGCCGAAGACCTCGGCCTCGATGCCGGCTTGACTGAGCTCGGGCAGCAGCGACTCGAGGCAGGCGACCTCGCTGGCGAGCAACTCGACCGGACGCGGCAGCAGCAGCTCCTGGCGCCCGCCGGCGCTGAAGTTCGAGCGCGCCTCGTCCATGAGCAGGAACAGCGCCTTCTCGTGCAGCGCATGCTGGTCGACCAGGCGGATGCCGTGCTCGGTCTCGATGAGCAGGAACATGTTGTTGAGCTGGAGCACGCGGCGTATACCGGGCAGGTGCGCGCTGGCCTGATCGCGCACGCGTCCGTCCTCCGGCGCTGCCGCGCCCGCTGCCGCGCCGGCTGCGGACGCCCCGGCAGCTGGCGCGCCCTCCGCCAGCGGCGGGGCGGCGGTGGCAGCGGCATCACCCGCCACGCGCCCGCCGCCCGCCCCCAGCGCGCCGGCGGCGGTCGCTGGAGCCGTGTCGGGGCGGGAGGGCAGGTAGCGCTCCTGCAGGCCCAGGGGCGCTGGCGGTGGGGCGGCGCGCACCAGCTGGCGGCTGATGATCGCCGAGGCCGGCGTGGCGAGGGCGGCTGCCGGGGCGTCGCCGGCGGTGAGCAGGGAGAAGCCGCCGGCGCCGGCATCGAGGGCGCCGTGCAGGGCGGTAGCCACCAGCGAGAACACCTCGCCCTCGCGGCGGAAGCGCACCTCGGACTTGGTGGGGTGGACGTTGACGTCGACCTGGGCGGGATCGAGGTCGAGGTGGAGGAACACCGCCGCGTGCAGGCGCGGCTCGAGGAAGCCCTTATAGCCCTCGCGCACGGCGGCGAAGAGCAGGCGGTCGCGCACGAAGCGCCCGTTGAGGAAGAGGTACTGCCGCTTGGCGGTTGGCCGCGCCTCCTGCGGATGACTGATGAAACCGGTGACCTGCATGGTGGCGCCGCCGGCGGCGACCGCGATCAGGCGCTCGCTGAGGGTGCGCCCGAACAGCGCGCGCACGCGTTCGCCCAGGGTGTGCCCGCCCGGCAGGTCGATGAGCGAGCGCTCACCGCCGTCCTGCCCAGCCTCGAGGCGGAAGGCCACGCGCGGATGGCTGAGCGCCAGGCGCATCAGCTGCTCGGTGACCTGGCCGCTCTCGGCCGCCTCGCTCTTGAGGAATTTCAGGCGCGCCGGCACGTTCCAGAACAGGTTGCGCACCTCGAGCCGGGTGCCGCAGGCCATGGCGCACGGCTCCGGGTTGAGCACGCGCGAGCCTTCGACGCGCAGCTGCCAGCCGCCCTCCTGGTCGTGCGGGCGGCTGCTGAGCTGGAACTCCGAGACCGCCGCGATCGAGGGCAGCGCCTCGCCGCGGAAGCCGAGCGTGGCGATGCGGAAGAGGTCGTCGGAGCTCGACAGCTTGCTGGTGGCATGGCGGGCGAGCGCGAGCGCGAGGTCGTCCCGGCGCATGCCGTGGCCGTCGTCGGTGACCGCCACCAGCCGGCGTCCGCCGTCCTCGATGCGCACGGTGATGCGCGTCGCCCCGGCATCGAGCGCATTCTCGCACAGCTCCTTGACCACCGCCGCCGGACGCTCGACCACCTCGCCGGCGGCGATCTGGTTGGCCACCGCCTCGGGCAGCTGGCGGATGGTCGGGGGTGCGGCGGGCATGGCGCGATGGTAGGTGCTGCCTGGCGCGGACAACCGCCACCGCGCGCGCGGCGCGTGCCGCGCGTTCAGCGCGCGGTGGCCAGGCGCGCCTCAAGCCCCGGGCCGGGGTGCACGCGCGTCACTGCTGGCGCTGCTGGCGCTGCCGTCACCGCCGGCGCCGGCGTCGCCATCGCCGGCAGGGGCGCCAGGCGGTGACCGCCGCGGCAGCGCGAGACGCTCATCACCACCGCGCGGAAGAAGCGCAGGGTGTCGTAGAGCGGATGGACGCCGGAGACCTTGTCGTTGTAGATCACCGAGAT
>JAYVMM010000459.1:0-9711 GCA_043758975.1 Planctomycetota bacterium
GCTCTTGATCCGGGCCAGCGCCAGCAGAGAGAATAGCAGGATCAGGGAGTGCAGCGGATAATAGCCCGGAGGCTGCGGGAAGCGCTGCGTGGTGTTATCCTAAAGGCCGCGATAGGCACCCTAGACCTCCTGCCGCAAGTCGCTAAATGGCAGTATGCTGCCAACATCTCCCGGGTCCGAAACCGCTCACCCGCAGGGTGAGTGCATTCCCGCCACAAGTGCTTGTCGGAACGACACGTTCCCCATCGAGACCGGCGGTGGCGTCTTCCACGTCCGCTACGACCCGGAGGTGCCCGTCAGCGCCATGGGAGGCGTCGCTCCCTTCGCCCAATTCCTGGAAGCCACGCACCTCTTCAGGGATTGGGTGACCGAAGCGCCGGTGACGCAGGGCAGCAATCGCGCGCATGAGGTCATCGACATCCTGGGGACATCGCTGTTATCGGTGCTGAACGGGCATTATCGGTTCTCGCACATCACCGCCTTGCGCGGCGACCTAGTCGCTCCGGACCTGATGGGCATGAATTGCCTCGTGAGCGAAGATGCGGTGCGACGGCTGTGGGCGAAGATGGTGAGCACCAAGGAGGCTGAAGGGCAGACGGTGGCCTGGATGCGTCACAACCTGCGGAAGTCCATGGAACCGCTGATGTCCGTCCCCTGGATCATGGACGTCGATGTCACGATCAAGCCGGTCTACGGCTACCAGCCCGGGTCGATCGTTGGATATAATCCACAGAAGCCCGGTCGGCCCTCGCATGCACTTCATTCGTTCGTGATGGCCACGACCCGATTGGTTCTCGAGGTGGCAGTCCATCCAGGCAATGAACATACCGTCAAGGACTCCATACCCGAATTCCATCGCGTGCTCGGTGATCTCCCGCGACCGAGATGGCCAGCGCTCGTCCGCGGTGACTGCGCATTCGGCACGGAGGAAATGATGGCATGGCCAGAGGCCAATCATCTCGATTATCTTTTCAAACAGCGGATGACGACGCGCACCCGTGCAATGGTGCATGAAATCGATCTCACTCAGGGATGGGTCGACGCGGGACAGGGGTGGGAGGGCAAGGAGTCAACGCTTCAGTTGACGACCTGGACGAAATCACGGCGTGTCATCGTCCTGCGACGAATCGAGCAGGGGCCCCGCTACTACCGAGCAAAGGATGCGATTCGGGCACGGCAACCCGCTCAGCTCGTCATCGAGTCCTGTGAAGCGCACCTCATCGAAGGGGATTACGAATATCAGGTGCTGGTCACTTCGCTGAGCAAAGACATTCCAGCGATTGCCCAGCACTATCGTGACCGCGCCGACGTGGAGAACGTCTTCGATGAGATCAAGAACCACTGGGGGTGGGGTGGCTTCACATCGCGAACATTTGCCATCACCCAGAACGTCGCACGCATGATAGCGCTCTTTTACAATTGGTGGTCCATCTTCTGCCGTCTGGCCGATCCCGATCATCACCGAGAAGCGATCACGACGCGGCCAGCGTTGCTCAATAGCATCGCCCGACAGACCACCTCTGCAGGACAACGGATTATCACCATCACCAGCACCAATGGGAACAAGAACGCCATCTCCACTTTCTTCGCCAAGCTGAGCACGTGGCTCTCCTCCTTTCGGAAGAAGGCGAACGCGGAGCGATGGGATCACGCCGAGGGCTGGGATGCCTTCGTACGGTTGATCTTCCCAGGGGTATTCGGAGTCATCGGTGGTCCGAGTGGATAAAGCCGCCTAACGGCGGTCGATCGAGTCATCCTGACCGTCCTGCCGAGGCAGAGACGACGGGGCTAACGCGGCATTTAGGGTTAATCCACTAGTTCCGGCTTGCGACCATCTATCGCACGTTCTGGTCGCTCAGGTCAATGGAAGGGCCCAGGTGGCCTGAGAGAACGTTGCCCCGTGACACCGACCGTTCCACCAGTCCACCAGGGATTGTCGAAGAGGACCTAAAGAGGGTGAGAAGGATCGCCAAAGATTCCTGGTATGCTCTTTTTCGGAGAAAGTACATAGTGTACTATGCACTTTTCGAGTGGAAGAGCCTAGTACACTCGTATCACGCGAAATTTTTGCCTAATCAGTCCTGCCGACCTGCGGGATTGGGATCCGTGGGCACCGCCACCGCCGACCGGCTGCCACCGCTGCTGCCATGGCCGATCTCGCGCTCGAAGCGGTTGAGGGTCGCGACCAGGGCCTCGATGCTCGCCGGCTTGGCCACGAAGTCGTCCATACCGGCGTCCAGGCAGCGCTGGCGGTCACCGGGCAGCACGCTCGCGGTCAGGGCGATGATCGGCAGGTGGCACCCGGGCTCCTCGTGGTGGCGGATGTGGCGCGCCGCGGTGTAGCCGTCCATCTCCGGCATCGAGCAGTCCATGAACACCAGGTCGTAGGCCCGGCAGGCGATCGCCGCCAGCGCCTCGGCACCGGTGGTGACGACGTCGACCTGGCAGTCGAGCTTGGTCAGCTGCATGGTGATGACGCGCTGGTTGATGGTGTTGTCCTCGGCCACCAGCACCCGCCGCCGGCGCGCCGCCTTGGCCTCGGCGATGCTATGGCGGGTGACCAGGGGCGGCGGGGTGATGTGCTGATCGGGATTGAGCACCGTCACCAGGCAGTCGTAGAGCTGGCCGCGGCGCACCGGCTTGGTGAGGAAGCCGGCGATGCCCGCTTCGCTCGCGCTGGTGGCCATGCCACGGTGGGCGATCGCCGCCAGCAGTACGATCGGGCGGTGCGCCGGTGCGAGGTGCGCGCTGAGCACGCGCGCGAGGGTGATACCGTCGCCGCCGGGCAGGCTGTTGTCGATGATCAGCACATCGGGCGGGCCGCCGGCGCCGTGCAGCGCCGCCACCGCCGAGGCCTCGTCGTTGGCTTCCACGCAGGCCATGCCCCAGGAGGCGAGCTGCTCGCGCAACGCGCGCCGGCTGTTGGCGCTGCCGTCGACGCACAGCGCGCGCCGCCCGCTGAGGTCGATCGGGGTGGCCTCGCTGGTGGTCTCGAATGAGAGGCGCAGCGGCACCACGCAGGTGAACTCGCTGCCCTCGCCGACCCGGCTGGTGACGGTGATGGTGCCGCCCATCAGCTCGATCAGGCGCCGGCTGATGGCGAGGCCGAGGCCGGTGCCGCCGTATTTGCGCGTCACGGAGCTGTCGGCCTGGGTGAACTGCTGGAACAGCCGCGCCTGCACCTCCGGACTGAGGCCGATGCCGGTGTCGCGCACCGATAGGTGGAGGACCTCGAGTCCGGCCTCGCCGTGCACCACCTGGGCGTTGACCAGGATGTCGCCGCGTTCGGTGAACTTGATCGCGTTGCTGAGCAGGTTGAGCAGGATCTGGCGCAGCCGGCTGGGGTCGCCGGTGACGCGGTTGGGCATGTCGGCGCCGACCAGGGTGCAGATCTCCAGCTTCTTGGCCTGCGCGCGCTCAGCGATCATCGCCACCGTCTCCTCGATCATCACCCGCGGCGAGAAGGAGATGTTCTCGAGGTCGAGCCGTCCGGCCTCGATCTTTGAGTAGTCGAGGATGTCATTGATGAGGGTGAGCAGGGTCTCGCCGCAGGCGCGCACCGTGAGCGCGTATTCGCGCTGCTCGGGGTTGAGCGCGGTGTCCATCAGGAGGTCGGTCATGCCGATGACGCCGTTCATCGGCGTGCGGATCTCGTGGCTCATGTTGGCGAGGAAGTCCGACTTCGCCTGGGTCGCCGCCTCCGCCGCGTCCTTGGCCCGGCGGAGCTCGCTCTCGATGCGCTTCTGCAAGGTGATGTCACTGACCACCGACATCAGACCGTCGATGCGCCCGCGCGCGTCGCGCAGCACCGCGGTGGCGAAGCTGACATCGATCTCGCTGCCGTCTTTGCAGCGCACCCGCCGGTCGCACACCGCGGGCTCGCGCTCGGCCAGCCAGCCGCGGATGAGCGCAGGGAGCAACACGCGCAGGTCGCCGGCGGGATGCGAGCCCGGCCCGGGCGCGCCCAGCTCGGCGGCGCTCCAGCCGAAAGTGCGCGCGGCGGCGGCGTTCCAGGTGGTGAGCACGCCGTGCTCATCGCTGGCGAGGATGCCGAGCGGGCTGGCGTGGACCAGGGCGGCGAGGCGGGCGCTGGCATGCGCCAGCTGGTCGCTGCGCTCCTCGACCAGCAGCTCGAGGCGATGGCGGTGCGACTCCGCCTCCTGGATCAGGTCCCATTTGCGGCACAGCGACTGCACCAGCTGGATGACCTCGACGTTGTCGAACGGTTTCTTGAGGATCAGCACGCGGTCGCTGGCGCCCAGGCGGTTGGTCATCTCGGCCCAGGAATAGTCCGAGTAGGCGGTGCAGATCACCACCTGGACGATGGGGTCCTGCTGCAGGATGCGCAGGGTGGTCTCCAGGCCGTCCCAGCCCGGCGGCATGCGCATGTCGACGAAGGCGAGCGCGAAGGGCCGCTGCTCCGCCTGCGCGGCGGCGAGCAGGCGCAGGCCGTCCTGGCCCTGGAAAGCGGAGGCCAGCTCGAGTTCGAGGTGGGGGCGCTCGTGGAGCTGGCTGCCGAAGATGCCGGCTTCGAGCTGATCGAGGTCGGCGGTGGCGCCGGGGCCGCCGCCGGCGCCACCGACGGCAGCGCCGCTGATGGTGCCGAAGATCTTCTTGAAGTCCTCGTGGATCGCCGAGTTGTCGTCGATGATGAGGATGCGCCGGAGGCGCGACTGATCGCTCATGGTGACGGCATCCGGGTCGGCCAGGGTGGGGGACGGGAGCGGTCGCGGGGCGGATCTTGTCCGCCCCTTCCCGCACCGGTGAAGCATACCATGCAATCCCCCTCGGCGGCAATGACGATCCGCTGCCCGGGTGGAAGCGGGGCTGCTGTAAGGCGCACTCCGCCCCTGGGGCCGGATTCTTAAGGCCAGTATATGGAAAGCTTTACGCGCTCGGTGCGGGCCTGGCGCTCACCCCGCGACACCCGGATAGCGGTTGGTGCCCGGCGCCTTGGCGCTGAACGCCGGGGCGGTGGCCAATGGCACGGTGAGGGTAAACGTCGCGCCCTGGCCGAGGCCGCCGCTCTCCACCAGCAGCGCGCCCTGCATCTCCTTGGCCGCGATGGCGCAATAGTGCAGGCCGAAGCCGTGGCCGTCCTTCTTGGTGGTGAAGCCGTGGGTGAAGATCTTGGCCAGATTCTCCGGCGCGATGCCGGAGCCGGTGTCGCTGATGGCGATGGTGAGCTGCTGCTCGCGGCGCGCCAGGGAGATGGTGAGCACGCGCTCCATGGAGGAGCCGGCGGACAGGGCGTGCTGGGCGTTGGCGATGAGGTTGACGAGGATCTGCAGGATCTTCTGGCGATCGAGCATCAGCTGCGGGCAGTCCTGGTAGTTGAGCACCACCTTGACGTCGCCGCGCTGCAGCAGCAGCGAGTTGAGGCGCACCGCCTCCTCGATGATCTCGTGCGGGCGCGCCGGCTGGAGGAAGCCCGAGGACTTGCCGTAGGACTGCTGCAGGCTGACGATCTGCTTGATGTGCTCGATGTTGGCGGTCAGCGAGTGCAGCTCCTTGAGCGTCTGCTCGCGGTCCTCGAGGAGATGCTCGCTCAGCCGGTTGAGGTAGGTCGGCAGCTGGCGTCCGCGGCTGTCGCGGGTGAGGAAGTCGCCCAGCTCGCCCGCGTGCTCGCCGATCAGGTCCACTGCCTTGCCGAGATTGACCAGGCGCGAGTTGTTGAGGCGGTCGCACACCAGGGTGGCGGAGACGTTGACGCTGTTGAGCACGTTGCCGACGTTGTGCAACACGCCGGTGGCGACCTCGGCCATGCCCGCGCGGCGTGAGGCGTCGAGCAACTGGCGGTGCATCAGGCTGAGCTCGTCCTCCGCCTGCTTGCGCTGGGTGATGTCGCGCTGCACGGCGACCAGGTTGACGATCGCGCCCGCCTTGGTGCGCAGCGGCACCACGCTCCACTCCACCAGCACCTCGCTGCCGCACTTGTGGTAATTGATCATCTCGCCCACCGCGTTGCGTCCGGCGCTCGGTTCGGCGAACAACCGCTCGAGGTGGGCGAGGTCGGTCTTCTCGCCACTGAGCAGCTGCGGGGCCTTGCCGACCACCTCCTGCGGCTCGTAGCCGGTCATAGCGGTGAAGCCGGGGTTGACGTAGACGATCTCGAGCGCGCGCTCACCGCCCGCCGGGGTGGTGATCATCACCGCATCGGTGATCTGGTTGACCGCCGACTCGAGCAGCCGGAGCGAGAATTCGGTGCGCTCGCGCTCCTGGATCTCGCGCAGCAGGTCGGTGTTTTTCAGCGAGAGCTCGTGGGTGCGCTCCTGGATGGTGCGCTCGAGGTTCTCGGTGAACTGGCGCAACTGGCGCCCGCGGCTATGCACCGCATCCTGCATCAGCGAGAACGAGCGCGAGAGGTGGCCGACCTCGTCCTGCAGCTGGTCGCGGATCGGCACCGTGAAGTCGCCCAGCGACATGCGCTCACTGGCCTGCAGCAGGCTCTTAAGCCGGCGCGTCCAGCGCGTGATCACCAGGATGACGAAGGTGCTGCTGGTGAGCGCCACCACCACGAACAGGATCTGGCTGAAAGTCTGCTCGCCCTTGGTGGTGATGACGGTGCCCTCGAGCAGCGCGCGCATGTCGTCGCTGCAGCCCTTGGCCAGGCTGTCGAGGCGAAATTTGAGGTGGGCGGTCTCCTGGTCGAGCTCGGCGGCGTGATGTCGGGTCACCTCATCGGGCGAGGCCACCGCCAGCGAACCGTAGACCGCGGCGGACTGCACGGTGAAGCGCTCGAGGTCGCCGAGCAGCTGCGCCACCTCCTGCTGGCGCTCGCCAACGATGCTTGGCAGCGCGCGCAGCGCAGTTAGCCCGGTGCGCACCTCGAGCGCGGAAGTGGCGGCGTTCTTGAACAGGTTGGGCTCGCCCTGGAGCACCGCATCCTGGTAGAACTGGGTCTGCTGGCGGAAGGACACCTGGGCCTGCTGGGTGAGGGTCGAGGCGGGCGCGAGCGAGTCGATCACGGTGGTGAGGCGTGACTCGAGGTGCTTGGTGAATTCCCAGCTCAGCACCACGGTTGCAAGATAGCCGAGCATCAAGGCGCTGATGCTGGCCCAGATTTTGGTCGAGATGAGCATCGCTCAGCCGCGCACCGGACCGTCGCCCGCGGGGCGGGGCAGCGGGCAGGCGCTCACGCGCGGCCTGCGGGCGGGTGGCGCTGCGGAGATCGCCGGTGCAGGCGCAGTCCGGGGATGCGCGCGCGTACGGGATGGTCGCAGCCGGTGGAGATCGGTCCGCGGTCGACCATGCCGCCCGGGATCCATTGGTGGCCATAGGCGCGCGCCAGGCGCGGCATGACCCCGCGCCGCCGCCGGGGCGCCGCCGGGACCGGCGTCCCGGAGTGTCCCTGGCGGGCGCCGGCGAGGGACCAGCTGGGCAGGATCTGGAGGTGGCGTTTGCGCGCGACCATGGCGGTACTCCCGGGAGCGCTCCGCGCCCGCATGTCAGCGGGCGCTGCCTGAGCGTAGCCCACAATCGCCCGCCGTGCAGCACCCAGCTCGCCGCGGGCCTCCCGAGCGCGTGGAAGCGTGTGGCTGACGGAATTCAACATTCTCTGCGGCAATCGGTTGCAGCTTTGGCTGTGGGAGTGCCCAGGGCCCGGGACATGCCCTCTAGCGGATCCGGTGTGGCCTCGACGCGACGACCGCTTGCCATTGCCCAGGCCGGCCAAGGCTCGCGGTCGAGCGGGCGGGTGGCGGCAGATCGTGCCACCCGCCGCCGCACCTCGTGCGCGACCCCTGGACAAGGAACCGGCGATGCCAACTCACCTCCTGCGTCCGCTCGCCGCCGCCCTGCTCCTGGTGCTCACGCATCTCAATGGGCTTGCCGTGGCGACAGCCCAGGAGGCCGCGACCACCCCGGTCGTGCCCGGGCCCCGCATCCTGCCCGGCCAGCGCGCAGACGGCTCGACCCTGCTGCCCAACCAATGGTCGCTCACCCCCGCCGGGGTGCAGATCGAGGTCGGCGACTTCCCGGTCAACATCGCGGTCCATCCGCGTGGGCGCTACGCGGCGGTGCTGCACAGCGGCTACAGCCGGCACGAGATCGTGATGATCGACGTCGAGCAGTCGACCATCGTGTCGCGCACCCCGGTCGAAGAGGCCTTCTACGGCCTGGTGTTCTCCCACCGCGGCGACCGCCTGTATTGCAGCGCGGCCTCGAGCGAAGCCATCCGCGTGTTCACAGTCAAAGATGGCCAGCTGCTCGATGGCGCCCTGCTCCCGCTGCGCGACGCCGCCGAGAAGGGCATCCCCTGCGGCCTGGCCATCAGCGAGGATGGACGCCACCTGTATGCCGCCAACGTCTGGGGCCAGACCGTCAGCGGCCTCGACCTCAAGGAGGGCAAGGCGCTGTTCGACATCACGCTCACCACCACGGCGCCGGCGGTGGTCGCTCCGCCGCCGATGCCGCTGGACGATGACACCGCGGCGGCGACCAAGCGCGCGGAGGCAGCACGCAGCCGATCGATGGCCGGTGCGCCCTTCCCCTATGCCTGCGCGCTCGACGAGGACCGCGATCGGCTCTACGTCAGCCTGTGGGCGCTGGCTGAAGTGGCGGTGATAGATTTGAAGACGCGCACCGTCACCGCCACCATCCCGGTCGAGGAGCATCCCAACGAGCTGCTGCTCGATGCCTCCGGGCGCTCGCTCTATGTCGCCAACGGCAATCGCAACACGGTCTCGGTCATCGACACCAAGACCCTGCGCGTGCGCGAGACCCTGCTCGCCTCGCTCTATCCCGATCTGCCACCGGGCGCCACCCCGGACTCCCTGGCACTCTCCCCCGATGGAGAGCTGCTGTTCGTCGCCAATGCCACCATCGATGCGGTGGCGGTGTTCGATGTTGAGGTAGCGGGCAAGAGCCGCGCCCTTGGCCTGATCCCCAGCGGCTGGTACCCCACCGCGGTGCGCGTCACCCCCGACGGCAAGCACCTGCTCATCGCCAACGGCAAGGGCGGCTCGGGCAAGGCCAATCCCGACGGCCCCCAGCCGGGGGTCAAGGCCAAGGGCAAGGCGCAGTACATCGGCGACCTGCTGACCGGGACGGTGAGTATCGTGCCCCTCCCCAAGCGCGCGCAGCTGGAGGAGCAGCTCAAGGCCTGGACCGTGCAGGCGCACACCAACTCGCCGCTCCACCCCGACCTTGCGGTGAGCGCCAGCCACCCGGCGGGCAACCCGGTGCCGGAGAAGCCGGGCGAGGCCACGCCCCTGACCTACGGCATCTATGTGATCAAGGAGAACCGCACCTACGACCAGCTCTTCGGCGACGTCGCCGAAGGCAACGGCAGCCCGGCGCTGTGCCTGTTCCCGGAAAAGGTCACGCCCAACCACCACCATCTCGCGCGCGAGTTCGTGCTGCTCGACAACTTCTACGTCGATGCCGAGGTCAGCGCCGACGGCCATGAATGGTCGACCGCGGCGATCGCCACCGACTTCGTCGAGAAGTCCTGGCCCCTGACCTACGGCCACAATCGCAGCGCCAAGTTCCTCTATCCCAGCGAGGGCCACTTCGAGATCGCCCGCCCCGCAAGCGGCTACCTGTGGGAGCGCGCCCAGGCCGCCGGGGTGAGCTACCGCAGCTACGGCGAGTTCGTCGACAACGGGCGCCACCCCAACGACCAATGGCATGGACATAAGCGTAAGTTGTTTGACACACTAGCGATATAACCACAAAAATGACTTGCTAAAATGGCCGAAAAATTTTTCG
>JAYVMM010000460.1:0-2171 GCA_043758975.1 Planctomycetota bacterium
GAGCGGGCGTGACATCCTGGCCCTTGGCCCCCCGCCACACCCGCGGCGTTGCCCTGCTCCTGGCTGCCTGCCTGGCGAGCCCGGCGCGCGCTGACGGCGCCGACCAGCCCCGCCAGCTGCTGCTGTGCGCGCCCCTCACCACCATGGTGCGCGCCGCTCAGGTGCCGCCGGAACCGGAACGCCTGTGCGCCGAGCTGGTGGTCGGCGACGATGCCCCGGCGGACCTCGGGATCGGTGCCTATACCGCCGATGGCCATGGGCGCTGGTACCGCAGCCGCGAGACCCGCGCGCTCGGCCCCGGGCGCCATCTCCTGGACTTCGATCTGAGTGCGCAGGCCGAGCTGGTGTGCGAGCCCGGACGCGCCGGATGGAACGCGGTCGCACGCGGCGCGGTGCGCCAGGCCGGGCTGTTCCTGTGGTCGGCGAAGGAATCGCGCGCGGCGATCACCATCGTGCGCCTCGAGGTGGTGGGCGCCGGTGCCCCGACTTCTCCTGCTACTGTTACCGTGACTCCGGTCGCGGATCCGGCGGCGCCCGCCGCGCCGGCAGCGGTGGACGCGCCGGCGGCGGCCCAGCTCGCCGATCTGCGCCTCGACGGCATGGAGGCTGGCGGCGAGGTGATGCGCTGGCGCACCGGCGCGCGCTGGACCCTCGACCTGCGCCCGCATCCCTTCCCCGCCCAGCCCGAGGCGCGCGAGCGCTTCGCCCTCGATGCCATCATCACCACCCCCGATGGCCAGCAGCTGCGCCTCGGCGGCTTCTACCGCCAGCCGCTCGCGTTGGTCGACCAGGGCGACCGCGAGGCCGGAGTGCCGCTCGCGTGCGCGTGCTACAGCGTGCGCTTCCGCCCCGAGCTGCCCGGCACCTACCATATCCGCCTCGAGGCCGCGTGGGACGGCGCCCCGCCGGCGCTGGCGGTGCGCCTGCCCGACCTGGTGGTCGAGGGCGAGCCGTGGGACGACTACGTGCGCGCCGACCCCGACGACCCGCGCTTCTTCTCCACCGGCAGCCGCATCGACCACCGGCGCTTCTATTGGCCGATCGGGCTCAATCTGCATTCGGTGTGGGACCTGCGCACGCGCGGCTGCTGCCGCACCATCCTCACCCCGGGCCGGCTGTGGAACGCCTATGAGGCCTACCTGCGCCGCTTCGCCGCCGCCGGTGGCAGCGCGGTGGAGATCTGGCTGTGCAGCTGGGGCCTGGCCCTGGAATGGCGCGGCGAATGGACCGAGTTCCATGGTCTGGGGCGCTACAGCGAGGAGAACGCCGAGCGCCTCGACCGCGTGCTCGACCTCGCCTGGAGCCTGGGCATCCGCGTCAACCTGGTGATCAACAACCACGGCCAGGCCTCGGTCAGCGCCGACCGCGAATGGGATGTCAACCCGTGGAACAGCGCGAACGGCGGCCCGCTCGCCCAGGCCGCCGGCTTCTTCACCGAGACCGCCGCGCTCAATGGCCAGGAGCGCATGCGCCGCTACATCATCGCGCGCTGGGCCGACCATCCGGCGGTGCTGGGCTGGAAGCTGTGGAGCGAGCAGAACCTCACCGCCGGTGGCGCCAGCCTGCGCGCCTGGCACGTGCACGCCGTCGAGCGCTGGCGTGCGCTCGACCACTACGGCCATGGCGTGACCACGCACTGGGCAGGCGACTACCGTTCGCCCGACCGCGGGGTGGTCGAGCAGCCCGGGCTCGACTACGTGTGCATCGACGCCTACCACCCGCGCACCACCCTGCTCGCCCAGCTCTTGTGGGACGGTTCCAACGCCGGCGACAGCATGGTGCACTACGGCAAGCCCATCCTGGTCACCGAGTACGGTGGCACCGCCGGCGCCGGGCCGCAGCCGCAGATCATCGCCGAGCACCATTCCGGGCACTTCGCCGCCCTGGTCGCGGGCAACTCCGGCTCGCCCATGCTGTGGTGGTTCGAATGGGTCGACCAGCGCGAGCAGTGGTCGCCCTATACTGCGATTGCGCGCTTCGCCGCCGGCGAGGACCTGCGCGGCCAGGACGCCGCCTCGCTGGTGTTGAGTGCGAGCGGCGGCGCGGGCGAGCTGTGGGCGCGCGCCTGGGCCCGCCCGGGGCGGCTGCTCGGCTACGTGCTCGACCGCGACTGGGGCCAGCTCGGCGAGGTCGAGCGTCAGCAACGCGACGCCGTGCTCCACCTCGGTGCG
>JAYVMM010000461.1:0-2880 GCA_043758975.1 Planctomycetota bacterium
TCGACCCCGACCTTGGCGATGTTCCAGAAGTCGGCGGCGAGGTTGGTGACGAAGGCGAGCTTGCGCGCCGTCTTCGCGGCACCGGGGGCGCCAGCCCCGGGCGCCCCCGTCGCAGCGGCATCGCCGCCGCAGCCGCCGAGGGTCAGCAGCACAGTGCCGGCGGCGAGCAGCAGCAGGCTGGGGATGGCATAGAGGGCGGTGCGGCGCATGGGATGCTCCAGGAATGGGCGCATGCTACGGCGGGCGGGGTGCGCGCAACCGCCCTCGCCGCAACCAGCTCAGGTGGCGGTAGGCACGCTCACCCGCCGGCTGCCTGCTCGCGCGTGCCGGGGGCGAAGATCGCTTCCAAGGCCTCGCGCATGACGCTGGCGTCGGGCTCGATGCCGGTCCAGTGGCGGATGCCGATTGAGCCCTGGGCGACCAGCATCTCCAGGCCGTCGATGGTCCGGCAGCCGCGCGCGGCGGCGGCGCGCAGGAAGCGCGTGCGCGGCGGGTTGGGCACCACGTCGGCGACCACCATGGCGGGGGTGAGCGACTCCTCCACCACCGCCGGGCAGGAGGTCAGGTCGGGGAAGAGTCCGATGGAGGTGGCGTTGACCACCACCTCGGCGTCAGCGGGGATGGCGTAAGCGCCCGCCCAGGCCACCCCGGTGCAGGAGATGCGTACGCGCTCGCGCAGCAGGTCGACCAGCCCAACCAGGCGTTCGCCGCCGCGGTTGACGATGATCAGCTCGCGCGCGCCACTGAGCGCGAGCTCGACCGCGATGGCGCGCGCGGCGCCGCCGGCGCCGAGGATCACCACCTTGGCCCCGGCGGGGTCGCGCTGCCGGCGCAGCGCCTGCACGAAGCCTTGGCCGTCGGTGTTCTCACCCACCAGCCTGCCGCCCTGCGCCACCACGCAGTTGACCGCCCCCATCAGGTTCGCCGATGCGCCGAGCGCGTCGAGGTGGGGGATGACCGCGACCTTGTGCGGGATGGTGCAATTGAAGCCGCGGAAGCCCATCGCGCGCGCGCCCGCCACCGCGGCGCCGAGGTCCGCGGGGGCGACCTCGATGGTGAGGTAGCGCCAGGGCAGCCGGTGGTGACGGTAGGCGGCCTCGACCATCGGCTGGGAAGGGTTCTCACGCACCGGCTGACCGAAGACGCCAGTGAGCTGCTGCTTGAAGTCGGGCGCGGTGGCCATCGGGGCGGGTTCCTGGGGGTGGGCGGCTGGGAGCGGCTGGGGCGGCTGGGGCGGCAAGGGGTGCCGCCCTCAGCGCAGCACCGGTCCGGCGAGCGGCACCCCGTCGGTGTCGATCACCTGCATGTGGTGGATGCCTGGGCCGTCGTCCGAGCGGTAGGTCCACACCACCTGCTTGGCCGGGGTGACCTCGAACAGCCGCACCTGCCCGGGCCCGGCGGCGTAGCTGTTGATGATGGTGTTGCCGTTGGGCAGGCGCTGGACGCCGCAGGCGTCCTTGATCAGGCCGCCGACATCGTCGTTGGTGACCTGCCACACCACCGTCCCGGCGGGGTCGTATTCGGCGACGCGGTTGGAGTGGGTGAGGCCGACCAGGGTGTTGCCGTTGGCCAGGCGGATGGCGGTGAAGGGCCAGCTCTCGATTTTGTGCGCGCTGTCGCCGGGGGTGGTGGTGTCGAGCTGGTCGAGCACCATGCCGGCATGGTCGTAGTGCTTGACCGCGAAGTCGAGCAGGTGTGGGCAGAGGTAGGTGCCGTCGCTGAGCTTGCGCGTCATGCGCGTTTCCATGTGGGCATTGGCGGTCTGGCAGCGCAGCGCGAACTCCACCACCGGCTTGCCGCCGGCATCGAGCTCGAGCAGGCGGGGGTGCGCCCCCGACTCGGTCAGCACATAGGTGCCTTCCGGGGTCTTCTGGATGCTGTTGACCTCGTCCTGGGTGCCCTGGTAGCTCCACACCACGGTCAGCTCGCGCGTGACCTCGACCGCGCCGCCGTGCGGGAAGGCCGCGCAGTGCGCCACCGCCAGCAGCAGATTGCCGCCTGGCAGCACCCAGCCCTCGCGTGTCGGGTTGGGATAGGAGACCGCGATGGTGCCGGTTACGGCGCCCGGCAGCCATTGCATCAGGTAGGTCTTGCCGCCGGTGGCGAGGAAGGAGTGGGTGTGCGCGCTGGGCGCGCCCGGGGTGGCCGGCGCGCCTGGTGCAGCCGGCGCGCCATCGGCGGCGGCGAGCGGCGGCGCCGGCAGCGCGAGCAGGGCAAGCAGGGCGGGTAGAATGGGCAGCACGGCAGCCGGGCAGGCGGGGCGTGGGAGGGTCATGCGAGGATTCCTTCGATGAGTTCGCCATGGACGTCGGTCAGCCGCATGTCGCGGCCGCCGTAACGGAAAGTCAGACGTTTGTGGTCGACGCCGAGGAGATGGAGCATGGTCGCATGGAGGTCGTGCAGCTGGCACTTCTTGTCCACCGCCTTGTAGCCGTACTCGTCGGTCTCGCCGTAGATGGTGCCGCCCTTGGTGCCACCGCCGGCGAGCCAGACGGTGAAGCCGAAGGGATTGTGATCACGCCCGTCGCTGCCCTGGGCGAAGGGCGTGCGCCCGAACTCGCCGCTGAACACCACCAGCGTGCTCGCGAGCAGGCCGCGCGCCTTGAGGTCGCTGAGCAGGGCGGCGATCGGCTGGTCGACCGCGCGCGCGTTGTCGGCGTGGCCCTGCTTGAGGTTGCCGTGCTGGTCCCAGCGGTCGGCGCCATTGCCGACGTTGGGGCAGGTGAGCTCGATGAAGCGCACGCCGCGCTCGACCAGGCGGCGCGCGAGCAGGCATTGCAGACCGTAGGTGCGGGTGTGCGGGAACTTCTCGTCGAGGCCGTAGAGCGCCCTGGTCGCCGGGCTCTCGTCGCTGATGTCCATCAGCTTGGGCACCGAGGA
>JAYVMM010000462.1:0-1934 GCA_043758975.1 Planctomycetota bacterium
CTGTCGATGAGCGACGTCAGCGGATCACCGGAGCGCAGCATCTCCGCGATGAATTCCTGCGGCTCGCGCGCCATTGCCAGCTCAAGACCCTCATCGTAATCTGGGAACAGGGTGGCATCGACGGCGACGTCCTTGAGTTCACGCACATGCAGCCACTGGCTGGTGAAGGATTCGATGAACCCGCTGATGCGCTTGTCTGTCAGCATGCGCCGGACCTGGGCCGCACGCACCTGCGGATCGGCTAGCCTGCCTTGGCCAGCTAGTCCCATGAGTTCGTCATCCGGCATGGTCCCCCACAGGGCATAGGACATCCGGCAAGCGAGCTGGTGATCGCTGACGGCAACCGAGGTAGAGCCCGCTACCGGACGCTCCATGAGGTAAAGGAAATGCGGCGAGCAGAGCACCGCCGATAGCATGATGCGCACCGCGGGGATGAACATCAGGCCACGTGCACGGGCCTGGTCGTAGCAGGCGACCAGGCGATCGATCTCACGCTCGCTGACTGGTCGGCGCCATGCGCGATTGACGAAGCGCGTCGCTACCGCGCGGACATAGAGGCGCTCGTCGGTTCGCCTAAGGGGTGAATCGAAGAGGATCGCGCGATGCCAGGCAGGTGGCCAGGCATCGAAAAGCGGTCCTTCCACCTCCAGTGAGTCGAGGTGGACCCGCGCAACCTTCGTCGGCCGTGATGAGCCGCTCGCACCAGCAGCGGGCGACGGCAGGGTCTTATGATAATCGAACTCGATGCCCCAACCCCGGTTTCCGAAGCGCTCCATTTCCTGGCGCACATCATCCCGCCAGAGGGTAAAAGTGATGGTCTGCGGCTGGGACGAGGCCGAGAACCATCCCACGGCGGTGCGTTCCGGCTGGACCTCGGCGATAATGGTCGGGTGCCAGCCGTCGTCGTCACAACGCACGCTGGCGGTGACGCGGTAGAGTCCAGCCGGATTGGCCCACAGAAAGAATCCCAGCCGCGACAGGTCAGTATTGTTGCGAAGGCCGGTATGGACGAGGAAGCGGTCCGCGGCATCGAAGGTGGTGCTGGGATCGGCCAGGAGGAGATCGTGCAGCTGCATCGGCACCGGATCGAGTCCATAGGTCCCGCCATTGAATTCCCCCTTTATCGGCTTCCAATCCGCAAAGCCGGGAAATGGTGGAAGGGTAAAGCCCGCCTCGACATGGCTCGGTTTCCACTTCGCCGCCCCCTTCTTCGCCTGCTCCTTGCCCTGGTCGTGGATCGCGCCGGGAGCCGGCGCAACGCTCTCCACCCGCGGCTGTTCCCCATCCCAGAGCAGCTGGGTCGCCTTCCAATGGAAGTGTTCAGGGGAACGGATCCCATCGTCGACCAGGACGCGCCGGAGGACCTCGCGGGCGGCGGCGAGGTACCCTTCCAGGTGCAACGCGGACATCACCAGGCCGTCCCCGACGGTGTCGAAGCCGTGGCTGGGCGGGTCCTCGGGTAGGTAGGGTGAGACGTCGATGGGCATGCCGACGAGATCTTCGATAGTGCGATGGTACTCGCTGCGGTTCAACCGGCGCATGACCTGCACCGGGCTGGAGGACTGGCGTGCCTTGTCCAATTCTTGCGCCACCCAGGTCACGAGTTGCTCTCGCGCGGTGGACGCCAACCGAGTCGCCTTGGGAGGCGGCATCTCATCCGCCTGGAGCTTGTCCAGGACGTTCTGCCAGCGTTCCTGGTCGTGGCCGGCAACCATGTCTGGATCGATCTGGTCGAAGCGCAATCCCGCCTTGTGCTTGACCGGACCGTGGCAGTCCATGCAAGAGTGCTCAAGTACCGGCTTGACCTGTTCGGTGTATTGGAGGAGCGCTGGGCCAGCTGGCTCTGCCGCGTCAGTCACCATGATCGCCGTTCCCAGCACCAGGACGCCGATCATTCGCAGCAGTATCCATCCCAGGCGCGGTGTCATGGTGAG
>JAYVMM010000463.1:0-1661 GCA_043758975.1 Planctomycetota bacterium
GTCCAGGCGCTGCAAGGCCAGGCCATCACCATCTATGGCGACGGTCAGCAGACGCGTTCGTTCTGCTTCGTCGACGACCTGGTCGACGGCTTGGTGCGCATGATGGCGACCGAACGCCAGGTCACCGGTCCGATCAACCTGGGCAATCCCGGCGAGTTCACCATCAGGCAGCTCGCCGAGGAGGTCATCCGCCTCTCCGGCTCGTCCTCAAAGCTGGTGGCCAAGCCGCTGCCGCAGGATGATCCCCGCCAACGCCAGCCCGACATCACGCTCGCCTCGTCCACCCTCGGCTGGCGCCCGACCATCGATCTCGGCGAGGGCCTCAAACGCACCATCGACTACTTCCGCGCGCTGCTCAGCCGCGATCCCGGGGTGGTCACCCCACCGCTCGCCAGCGCCGCCGGCAAGACGCCCGGCGTGCAGGCGGGGCTGCCGCCGAGGTGAACATCCTCCAGCTCATCCGCTCGCTCGATCCCACCAGCGGCGGGACGGCAGAGGCAGTGCGCCAGCTCAGCACCGTGCACCGCGAGCTCGGGCACCGGGTCGAGATCGCCAGCCTCGACCCGCCGGATGCGCCCTGGCTCGCAAGCTTGGGGGTACCCTGCCACGCCTTCGGCCCCGCCACCGGCGGCTATGGCTACGTCGCCCGCCTGCTGCCGTGGCTGAAGGAGCGCCACCGCGAGTTCGACCTGGTGGTGGTCAACGGCCTGTGGCAGTACCACGGGCTGGCCGCCTGGCGCGCCTTCCGCGCCCTCGGATGCGCCTACGTGGTGGTGCCGCACGGCATGCTCGACCCCTGGTTCAAGCGCCAGTATCCGCTCAAGCACCTCAAGAAATGGCTCTATTGGCCGTGGGGCGAATACCGCGTGTTGCGCGATGCCCGCCAGGTCATCTTCACCACCGAGGAGGAGCGCCTGCTGGCACGCGATTCGTTCTGGCTCTATCGCGCGCGCGAACGCGTCGCCCACCTCGGCATCGAGCCGCCGCCCGCCGACGAGGCCGGCCAGCGTGCGGCCTTCCTGGCTGGGCATCCCCAACTCGCGAGCGGGCGCAATCTGCTGTTCCTCGGGCGCATCCACGAGAAGAAGGGCTGCGATCTGCTGCTCGCCGCCTTCGCCGCTATCGCGCCGCAGGCCCTGGATCTGCGCCTGGTGATGGCCGGGCCCGATCCCCGCGGCCTGCGCCCGGCGCTGCATGCCATCGCCGAGCGCGCCGGCGTGGCCGGGCGCGTGGTGTGGACCGGGATGCTCAGCGGGGCGGCGAAGTGGGGCGCGCTGCGCTGCGCCGACGCCTTCATCCTGCCGAGCCACCAGGAGAATTTCGGCATCAGCGTGGTCGAGGCGCTGAGCTGCGGCGTGCCGGTGCTGATCTCGGACAAGGTCAACATATGGCGGGAGGTGGAGCAGGACGGCGCCGGTCTGGTGGCGAACGACGATGCCGCCGGCACCGCCGCGCTGCTCACCCGCTTCCTCGCCTGCGACCAGACGGCCCTCGGCCAGCTGCGCCAGGCCGCCAGCGCCTGCTTCGCCCGGCGCTTCCAGCTGCTGTCCTCGGGCCGCGCCATGCTCCAGGCCTATACGGAAGCGCTCGCCGCGCCGGCGCAGGCCGCCTCTTGAACCGGGCGGGGGACGCCGCCGCGAGGGAACCATGACCACCACCCC
>JAYVMM010000464.1:0-6930 GCA_043758975.1 Planctomycetota bacterium
CCCAGGTGCGCGACAAGTCCCGCACGCTGCTCGCGGGCGCGACCCCGGCTGATATCGCAAGCCCCCAGGCCATAGAGGCCTACCTCGACCGCAGCCCGCACTCCTGGACCTTCGGCGGCAACACCAGCTGCGTCGAGGTCGAATTCGCCGAGCAGACCTTCGTGCTCGACGCCGGCACCGGCCTGCGCGGGCTCGGCCTGGCGATGAAGGCCGATGGGCGCGACAAGCGCCACGGCATCAACCTCTTCTTCACCCACTTCCACTGGGACCACATCTGCGGCTTCCCTTACTTCGGGCCGATCTACATGCCCGGGCGCACCCTCGGGGTGTGGTCGGGGCGCAGCGACGCCCAGCGCCTGCTGCAGACGCAAATGGCCGATGCCCACTTCCCGGTCAAGTGGGAGCAGCTGCCGAGCGCGATCAGCTGCACCCAGCTGGCGGAGGACGCCGTCACCGAGGTGGCCGGCGCCCAGGTCAGCATCCTGCCGCTGATCCACCCCGACAAGGCCTACGGCTACCGCATCTCGCATCGCGGGCGCACGGTGTGCTACCTCACCGACACCGAGGTCTCCAAGCACCCCAACCGCGTCGCCGAGCACTACGCCAACTTCGTCGCCGGCGCCGACGTGGTGATCGTCGATGCGATGTACGGCTTCCTCGACTACCACGACCACATCAACTTCGGCCATTCGACGATCTTCAACTTCATCGACTTCTTCCGCGACACCCCCATCGGCGAACTGGTGATCTTCCACCACGACCCGATGGCCAGCGACCCTGCGGTCGAGCGCCTGCACCACGACGCCAAGCGCTATACCGAGCTGGTCGCCCCGCATGCGACGTGGAAGCTCTCGGCGGCGTTCGAGGGCCAGGAATGGCGGCTGGAGGACAAGTGAGCGGAGGAGTAAGAAGAGCACAGGTGTGCGGCGCTCCACCGGTGCGCTGCATCGGGAACACAGAAATCGCCGCTTGCCCGGGCGCGCAGCCTTCCGACTGTCGCACCCGCCCGGTCCCATGGCGCCGAGCGCCCGCGAGCCAGGGGGCGAGGACATGACCAGGACATGACAAGGAGTCGGCGGTGAGCACAGCGGCAGAATCGTCCATCCCCAGCCTGGCCCAGCTGGTGGCTGACACCATCGTGCGCGGCGGCAGCAGCGTGGCCTCCTTCGCCCGCGCCAACGACATCCCCTACGTCAGCCTGATGAAGCTGATCAACACCGGGCAACCGCCGCGGCGCAAGTCGGTGCTCGATCCCCTGGCCAAGGCGTTGAACATCCCCGAAGATGCGTTTGCCGCCTCGCTCGCCAAGAGCAAGCTGAACCCCTCGCCTGCCGAGGCCCCGCGCCAATCCGACAATGCCGCCAACCCCTTCCACGCCGCGCTGCTGCGCCTGGTCGAGGAGAAGGGCTTCACCACCAAGGCCTTCGCCGAGGCGGCCGACCTGAGCGTGCTCACCGCCGCCAAGCTGCTCAAGCGCGGCGAGCTGCCCGGGCGCGCGACCACGCACGAGAAGTTGCGCAACCTGCTCACGCTGACCGAGATCGCCTATCGCGATCTGCTCGCTTCATCGCGCCCAGTCGAGGACGGCAAGGACGGCGAGCATCCCGCGGTCGGCTACGTCTCCGCCGGCACCACCACCGCGCCCGCCAGCACCACCAAGGGCGAGCTGTTCGAGCTCATCGATCGCCTGTCGCCCGCCCAGCTGGTGGCGCTCAAGAACTTCCTGCTCTCGGTGCTGTGACCCGGCGCACGCCGCCGGGGTAACCAGGCGCCCTGGCGCTTCGAGCACTTCAGGCGCCGGTGGCGATGAGATCGCGGAAGACCTCCTCCAGGCTGCGCCGCTCCTCGACCAACTCGCGCACCCCGCCGTGCGCCTCGACCAGCGCCACCAGCTCGCCCCGCCGTTCCGGGGCGGCATCGATGAGCGCGCCATCGCCCTCGCCGGAGACCACCGTGGCCCAGGCGGTGGCGGCCAGGGCCGCGCGCAGCGCGCCGGCGTCTGGGCCGCGCGTGCGCAGGCGCAGGCGGGTGAGCTGGGTGGCGCGCCGGCGCAGGCTCTCGATCGGCTCCGCCGCCACCGTCCGCCCCCGGTGCACCACCACCACCCGGCTGCAGCAGGCCTCTACCTCAGCCAGGATGTGGGTCGAAAGCAGGATGGTGTGCCCGGCGGAGAGCGAGCGGATGAGGTCGCGGAAGTGCGCGACCTGTGCCGGATCGAGGCCGGAGGTCGGCTCGTCGAGGATGAGGATGGCCGGGCGCCCGATCAGCGCCTGCGCCAGCCCGACGCGCTGGCGGTTGCCCTTGGACAGCTTGCGGATGTGGCGCTCGGCGTTCTCACTCAACCAGGCCGCGCTGATCGCATCGACCACCTCGCGGCGGCGCGCGCTGCGCGCCACCCCCTTGAGGCGGGCGACATGGTCGAGGTAGGCGGTCACCGTCATGTCGAGATAGAGCGGTAGCTCCTCGGGCAGGTAGCCGATGGCGCGCCTACAGGCGAGCGGATCGCCGGCGAGGTCATGGCCGGCGATCTGCGCGCTGCCCGCGCTTGGCGCGACGAAGCCGGTGAGGATCTTCATGGTCGTCGACTTGCCGGCGCCGTTGGGGCCGAGGAAGCCCACCACCTCGCCGGGCTGGAGCTCGAAGCTCACCCCGTGTAGGGCCTGGAAGGCGCCATAGCGCTTGCTCAGCTCGCGCGCGACCAGGATCGGTCCCATGACGGGATGCTAAAGCGGCAGGCCGGCCCCGGAAGGGCGAAGCCTGTGCCGGCGCCCCATGGCCGGGAGGGGGAGACCGCAGCGGGGCATTGAGCTATGGTCAGGCGCCCGGATCCTGCGTAGCCCCAATCCCGCTCCCTCGTGATGGCCATGCCTGGAGATACGATGGATCCTGGTGCCAAAGCCGCGCGCGCATCCGCACAGGACCCGGCAGCTGGCTGCCGGGCCGCGGGAGCTCACGTATGATCCCGCTCAAATCGCGCTACCAGGCCCAGCCTGCGAATTGGGGCAACTACGCCATCATCACGCTCTGCGTCGTGGTCTTTCTTTGGGAGATGGGGGCGAGCAAGACCGCCATCTTGGCCTGGTGCTTCGTCCCCAAGACCTTCAGCGGCGTGCTGTCGTCGATCTTCCTGCATGCCGACCTCATGCATCTCCTTGGGAACATGCTGGTACTGAACGTCTTCGGCAAGGCCATCGTCGACAAGCTGGGCAGCATGACCTACATCGCGCTCTTCCTCCTGATGGGGGTGTCGGCGAATGCGTTCTATGCCATCTTCTGCACTATGCCGTCGCTCGGCGCGAGCGGCGCCATCTCCGGCGTCCTCGCCATGTCCCTCCTGCTGATGCCGTTCGTGGACATCAAGGTCGCCTTCTGGGTGCTGCCTCCCATCACTTTCGACCTGGCCTCGTTCTGGATCGCCGGCACCTGGTTCATCTTCGATGTCTGGCATTCGTCGCATGCCCTTGCCGGCGATCGCATCGCCTACCAGGCCCATGTCGGGGGCTTTCTCTCCGGCGTCGCCATCTCGTTATTCCTCATCTTCACCGGGCGCATCGCCTACACGGGCACGGAAAAGTCCCTGCTCGAGATCTTCTTTGGGCTGAAGACTCCGGTGGCTGCCCAGCGCAGCGGTACGGCGGCTGCCCAGGGCAGTGGTTCGGCGACATTCCAGCGCAGCGGTACGGCGGTATTCCAGCGCAGCGGTACGGCGGCTGTCCAGCGCAGCGGTACGGCAGCTGTCCAGCGCAGTGAGATGCCTGGGCGATGCTGCGACAACTGCGGAGCCGTCCTGGCCAAGGACGCAGCGCGCTGCGAGCACTGCGGGATCTCGTTGACGCGGGTCTTCCGCAAGGGGTGATGAAGGCGCGTGCACCCGGCCCCCGCCGCCCGGGCGATGGGAGGTGCGCCCGGAGACCCGCGCAGCCCGGCGCGTACTAGCGGTGGAGGAAGAACAGCGGATTGAAGAAGGGCAGCCGCCCGAGGTCGGTGGCATGGTGGGCGATGGCGGCGAGCGGACGCAGCGACGGCGCCGGCAGGTATTGCGGCACCGGCACCGGCACCGGCAGACAGCGCGGCCCGGGCAAGCTCATGCTGACGCTGAACTCAGGCGCCAGGCAGACCGGCCGCCGCACCACCACCGCGCCATACGGTCGCGCTTCGACGCACACCGGCTGCTCCACCGTCGCCACCACCACCACCTCCGGCGCCGCCTCCACCACTGCGACGCGTTCGGGTGCGACCGTCTCCACCGTCGCACCGGCGTCGGCTGCACCCGCCGGTGCGCCGCCCTCGTAGTGGCCCGGCACCCACACCATGCCGTTGGCTCCTGGCATCCACTGGCCGTCGACCCAGCGCGTGCTGCGGGCGGCGGCAGTGGGGCGGGTGATCTGCCAGCAGCCGGGGATCCAGCTCCATTCGCTGCCGGTCCAGAACCAGTGGCCGGAGTTCCAGGTCGCGGTCGCCCCCGGGACATCCGGCGGCGGCATGCCGACCGGCTCCTCGGCCATCAGCGGGCAGATCAGCAGGGCGAGCAGAACGAGGGCACAAGCAGCGCAGCGATGGGTGAACATGGCGAGGTCCTCCTGGCGTGGTTTATATGTAAACGTATACTAACTATAAAACCTATGCGTGTCCAGGGCTTTCCGTCGGCCATCGCGACGGCAGGCGCCTTTATCGTAAATTATTGCTACAAATGAATTTGAGAGAAAAAACAGCCAGTAGTCAGGCCTTGCCAGTGCCCGCTTCGATGGCCGACAGCAGGAGCGTGGTGCGGTGCTGGCCGCCGGGTGGGATGGTCAGACCGTGATCCTTGACGTTGGCGGTCTCCACGCACAGCAGGCCCTGCCATTCGCCCGGCCCGATGTCCTTCATGCCCGCTGCCTTGCGCTCGCCCGGATTCCACACCACCGTCGTCGCCGAGCCCTCCTTGGATACTAAAAGCCGCCGACGGTTGCCCGGATCGTCGACCGTCACGGTGGCGGTGGTGTCGAGGAAGACGCGGTCGACCTCGCCCGTGATAGTCAGCGGCTGGTCCTGGCGGAAGGCGGCGAGGTCGCGCACCTTGTCCAGATAGGTGGTGCCGGTGAGCCCGTCGATGCCGACGGTCTCAACGTCGGCGACCGCGAGGTAGGTATGCAGCGCCTCCTCGCAGCGGAAGGGCTGGTTGCCGGTGTTCTCAATGCACAGCGTCACGGTGAGCGCACGCCCCACGCTGATCTGCAAGGTGAGGCGGAAGGGATGCGGCCACAGCGCCAGGGTGGCGGCATCGCTTACGAGCTCGAGCGCGACCAGGGACTCGCCGCCTGGCGCCACCGTGGTCTCGCGCAACCGCCAGCTGCGCAGGCGGGCGAAGCCATGCGCCGGCTGCTCGCTCTGCGTCGGATGCGCGCCGAACCACGGCCAGCAGAGCGGGATGCCGCCGCGGATCGGCGCCGCGTCGGCAAAGCGGCTGGCGCTGCTCATCCACAGCAGCGCCCGCCCGCCGCGCGGCTGGAAGCGGGTGACATGCGCACCATGGAGGTAGAGCTCGGCAGTGGCGTGGGCGTTGGTGATGGCCAGTCGGGTCAGGCCGCCCTCGCCGGGGGCGATGGCGACTACCCCGGGGATGGCGCAGCGGGCGGCGGCGGCGGACGGGCTCTCGGCCATGGCGGGGTCTCCGGCGCGCGAGCTTCCCTGCCCGTTCCGCGCTCGCCAGCGGCTTCCCCGGACGCCGGCGCCGGGTGGCGGCTGTGATTGACTCAACGCCGGCCCGGGGGGGGCCAATTGACGCGATTCCTATGGCGGGGCAGCTGCGCGTCGCCACCATCAGTGGTACATGCCGGTTTCGATCAGCTGTCCTGCCTGTCAGGCGATAGTCACCCTCGAGGGCAAGGCCGCCCCGGCGCCGAGCGCCTGTCCGCAGTGCGGAAAGCCACTCCCCAACGTCCGCCCGGTCGATGCCCTGGTCGGCAAGACCATCGCCGGCCACCGCCTGATCAAGCGCGTCGGCGCCGGGGCCAATGCCGTGGTCTACGAGGCCGAGCGCATCGCCGGCGGCGGTCGCTTCGCGATCAAGATGCTGACCCACGAGGCGGCGCAGGACGAGGAGAACGGTAAGCGCTTCGTGCGCGAGGCCAAGCTCTGCCGCCAGATCACCCACCCCAACGTGGTCGAGGTGCATGAGGTCGGTTGCGAGAAGAAGATCCACTTCATGGTCATGGAGCTGATCGAGGGTCAGACCATGGAGGCGGTGATCGACAAACAGGGGCCGATGCCCTGGCGCGAGGCCGCCCATCTCGTGCTGCAAGTAGGGCAAGCGCTCGACCACATGAACAAGCTCGGGATCATCCACCGCGACATCAAGCCGGGCAACATCCTGCTGACCACCTCCGGAGTGGCCAAGCTGCTCGACCTCGGCTTCGCCAAGAAGCTCGGCGAGCACGACACCGACGTGCCCGGCGGCAGCGGCGGCAACCTCACCCTCCAGGGGGTGTCGATGGGCTCGCCCGCCTACATGCCGCCGGAGCAGGTGCTCGACGCCAAGCAGGCGTTGCAGACCGCCGACGTCTACTCGCTCGGCGCGACCTTCTACCATGCGGTGACCGGGCAGACCCCGTTCAACGGCAAGACCGCCTACGAGATCATGGAGAAGGTGATCAAGGTGCCGCCGCAACCGCCCCGCGAGGTGCGCCCCGACATCCCGGTGGCGATCAGCCAGTTCATCGTCTGGAGCATGGACAAGCTGCCCGAGCGCCGCCCACAGAGCGCCGGCGAGTTCGTGCGCGAGCTCGAGACCGCGGTGTTCGCGCCCGAGGACGGTACGCGCATCGCCCGCCTGCGCGGAGCCAAGAACCGCGGCTGGGTGCTGTGGGTGGTGCTCGGCGTCGGCGGCGTGCTGCTGCTTGGCGGACTGGTGCTGCTGGTGCGCTACCTGCGCCACTAGCCGCGGCGCAC
>JAYVMM010000465.1:0-2616 GCA_043758975.1 Planctomycetota bacterium
CTCGACCAGGCCGAGCAGTTCCTCGTCTGGAAGTATGGTCTCGCGGCCGCGCGCACGGATCGCCTCGAGGGTCTTGAAGTGCACGATTTGCCGGACCCACAGGAAGATGCCCGCGTCATCCTTGAGGTCAGCCCACTTGTTCATCACCACCAGGAAGGATTCCTGCACCACGTCCTCGGCCAGGGTCCAGCTGCGCAGCATGGCGTAGGAGTAGCCCAGCAGCGCATCGCGGTACTGGAAGGCGGCCTTGACCACTTCGTCGCGGCGCTGCAGCTCGCTCGCGCCTGATGTCGGGACAGGGGCCGGGGCAGGGACCGGCGCTTGCGCCGGTCCCTGGTCGCTCACGGACACTGGACTGATGTGCTCTGCTTCCACGCCGGCTCCCACATCAGAATGACATCAGGCGGCCCAGCATGTCGGCGTGACCGCGCCGGGGAAGGCCCAGCGTCGGGTCTGCGGCCGCGGTTGCTGGCTGTGTCGCTAAGATAGATGTAGCAATAATTTACAACTTTCATTCGGGCCAGGTACAGGGCCGATCAGGAGCTCGGCCAGGTGAACACGACGGTGCTCCCGCTCGCCGAAGTGTCGTGCAGCTCGAGATCGCCATGCTGGCGGCGCTGGCAGCGCCGCGCCGCCGTCGCGCCCAGGCCCAGGCCGCGGGTCTTGCCGGTGGTGAAGGGATCGAACCGGCGGTCGCGGATGACCGCCGACACGCCGCCGCCGTTGTCGTGCACCGCGATGCTCCCAGCCGCCACCACCAGGCGAACCCGCCTGGTGGTGGCGGCAGGCCTGGATGGCATTGCGCACCACGTTGAGCATGGCCTGACGCGCGAGCTCGCTGTCGCCCAGAGCGCGCCCGCTGCCCTCCCATCCAGGGTGACCCGGGTGTGCATCGCTTCCGACTGCGACAGCTCGCACACCGTGCGCGCCAGGCAGGGCAGGTCGAGGGTGGACCGGTCGGGCTCGCGTTCGCGGCTGTAGTAGAGCAGGTCGGTGACGAGGTGGCTCAGGCGCTCGACCTCGGCGAGGATGATGGCGACGCACTCGGCGTCGGCGGGGTCGCTGATCACCTCGCGCAGGAGCTCGGTATTGGCGCTGATGCCAGCGAGCGGGTTGCGGATCTCGTGCGCCACCGTGGCCGCCATGCGACCCCATCTCGGCGCGCGGGCGCAGGCGTTCGAGCTCCTCGCCCAGGCTCTCACGGTTGCGTACCGGAGCGAGCTCGCCCATGGTCCCCTTTCCCGCCCGGCCCGAAGCCCTGCAGAAGGCACCTATACGTATCAGCGACTCTCGAGGCCGTCGCTTCGCCCGCCTCGGCGGCGACGGCCCCCGCCATCAAGTGGAGTTCGCGCAGCTTGTTGTAAAGGGTGGTGCGGTTGATGCCGAGAAGTTCGGCGGCCCTGCTCTTCTGCCCCCGGTCTCGTCGAGGGCGGCGCGGATGAGCAGCGCCTCGACCTCGGCCAGGTTGCGCTGGCCCGGAGGAATGAGCAGCGCACCGCGCGGCAACGCGGGAACGCTCGCGGCGGGCGCGGCGGGCATCGCCACCGACCCGGCCGTGGCGGCGGCGGCGGCAGGTTCACGCGCCGGGGCGAGCACTTCGTCGAGGCAGAAGTCGCCGACCTGGATCTCGTCGCCCTCGGCGGTGATCACCGCGCGCTCGACCGCGTTGGCGAGTTCGCGCATGTTGCCCGGCCAAGGCCTGGGCGGCCATCGCCGCGCGCGCCGGGGCGCCCAGCGTAAGGCCCGGGCACCGGAGCTCGGGCGCCAGGCGTTAGAGCAGGGTGTCGGCGAGGAGCAGGATGTCGTCCGGGCGCTCGCGCAGCGGCGGCACCTGCACCAGCACCACGCGCAGGCGGAAGGAGAGGTCCTGGCTGTAGCGGCCCGCCACCACCTCGGCGCGCAGGTCGCGGTTGGTGGCGGCGACCACGCGCACGTCGACATCGACGTCCTGCAGACCGCCGATGCGGCGGAAGCGGCGCTCCTGCAGCGCGCGCAGGAGCTTGGTCTGCAGCTGGATCGGCATCTCGCCGATCTCGTCGAGGAACACCGTGCCGCCATCGGCGACCTCGAACAGCCCGGCCTCGCCCGTGGCGTCGGCACCGGTGAAGACGCCCTTCTCGTAGCCGAACAGCTCGGCCTCGAGGAGATGGTCGGAGAGGGCGGCGCAATTAATGGCGACGAACCGCTTGTCGGCGCGCGCCGGACGCTCGTGGATGGCGCGCGCCACCAGCAAGGTCTCAACCATGCCCGGCCTCCCGCGCACGCCGCGCTTCATCGACCGGTGCGGTGGGCCGCCTCATGGTCCGATGAACTTGCTCAGCTTCTCCTTGCAGCGCTCGGGGGTGAACGGCTTGGCGAGGTGGGTGTTGGCGCCAGCCATGACCGCGTCCTTGACGCGGTCGGCGCTGCCTTCGGTGGTGACCATGATGATCCGGACCTTCTTCTCGGGATCCGCCTTGCGGACCTCCTTGATCATGGTCAGCCCGTCCATATTTGGCATGTTCCAGTCGGAAAGGATGAGGTCGATGCCCCCGGCGAGGTAGCGCGCCAGGCCTTCCTTGCCGTCGGACGCCTCGACCACCTCGACCGCGAAGCCGGTCTCCTTGAGGTTCTTGA
>JAYVMM010000466.1:0-7286 GCA_043758975.1 Planctomycetota bacterium
TGCCGGTACCGCTCTCACCGGTGACGAGCACGGTGGAATCGGTGGTCGAGACCTGCTCGATGGTGGTCTGGATGCGCTGCATCGCCGTGCTGGTGCCGACGAGATGCACCGCGGCTTGCGGCGCGCCGTCGGCGCGCGCGGCGAGGTAGTGCGCGCGCGCATCGAGCGCGCGCGCCACCAGCGACTTGACCAGCAGGTTGTCGAACGGCTTGCGCAGGAAGTTGTAGGCGCCCTGGCGCATCGCGCGCACGGCGGTATCCCATTCGCTGAAGGCGGTCATGATCACGACGAAGATGTCGGCATGACGCCGCCGCACCTGCTCGAGCAGCTGCAGCCCGTCGATCGGCTCCATGCGCAGGTCGCTGATCACCAGTTCAATGTCCGGATGCTGCGCCAGCATATCGAGTGCCTGCTCGCCATTGGCGGCGAGGGAAACCTCGTGCCCTTCGCGGCGCAGGATAATGTCGAGCATTCCGCGCAGGCCGGGCTCGTCATCGACGACCAAGAGACGTCCCATGTCGCCATGATGCAGGGTCGTGTGGCCCGGCTCAAGCAGCGAGACGCCCGGCGCCCTTAAACGAGCAACGGTCGCGCTGGGCGCGACCGTTGCGGAATCGGGGCGTCAACCGCAGCGCTAGTCCGGAATCCACTCGAAGCCAAAGCCGATGATGATCTCGGTGGTGGACGAGCCGGCGGCGTGCAGGATGTCGCGGTCGCGCCTCTCCAGCCAGTAGTGCGCCTCGAGGCGGAGCACGGTCCACCACTCGTTGATGTAGAACGGCGCGGTGTACTTGGCGCCGAGGTCGAAGGTGGTGAAGCCGGTGTGCTGGTTGCCGAGCAGGAAGTTCTTGTATTCGGCATTGCCGAAGTTGAGGGTCTCCCAGAAGGCGAGGTCGATGGGGGTGTGCTGGAAGAACTCGCGCGCGCCCAGGGCGGCGCGCAGGGTATGCCCGGCGAACCCGCCGCCGCCGCGATACTTGTTCTCTTCGCCATTGTAGAAGGGGTTGTAGTCGAAGCCGAAGCCGGTCTCGACGCCCTGCCACGGCAGCTCCCACCAGCCATCGGCGCCGATCCAGTGCTGCTGGTCCTTGTAGGGCTGCTTGGGCAGGTTGGGGTAGCTCTCCCACTGGTAGTGAGGCAGGAGCTGGAATACCCCGGTCATCTCGATCAGGTAGTCGATCCCGGCGGTGAACTCGATGGTCTCGCCTGATTTGACCGGGCGCGGCTGCCTGGAATCGCCGCCCATCGCCATGTAGTCGTCGACATGCAGGCCGATGTCGAAAATGCGTGCGGTGAGTCCAGCGTGCGCGGTCACGTTGTCGTTGCGGATGACGCCCTGGTCATAGTCCTTGTTCAGCAGTTCGCCGGAAAACAGGACGTCGGTTGGGCCCTTCTGGAGATCATTCTCGAGCGGCTCGGTCTGGGCCTGGGCAACGGCAGCCAGGCTGGCCAAGCAGGCGGTGGCGATGAAGGGAGCCGGGGTTTTCATGCGTCTTCTTCCTTGGGTGCGCGGGATAGGAGATTATCCATCGCTTGCATCACAGGTGTAGCAGCCCAAATAGCGTTTGCCACCTGAGATGCAATCGGAAGCTCGCAGCGGTGGCGGGCACCCAGCTCAACCGCCGCCCGGCAGGTCCAGGCTCCTTCGGCCACCATCGGGCTGCGCGCGAGGATGTCCTGGGCGTCGCTGCCGCGCGCCAGGGCGAGCCCGAGGGCGCGGTTGCGCCCGTGCGGGCTGTAGCAGCTCGTGAGCAGGTCGCCGATTCCTGCCAAGCCGGCGAAGGTGGCGTCGCTGGCCCCCATCGCCCGTCCGAGCCGGCGCATTTCGGCCAGCCCACGGGTCATGATCGCGGCCTTGGCGTTGTCGCCGAGGCGCAGGCCGTCGCATATGCCGGCGGCGATGGCGACGATGTTCTTGAGCGCCCCGCCCAGCTCGACCCCGGTGAGGTCACTGCTGGTGTAGAGGCGGCAGCGTGGCGAATGCAGGCGTTCCACCACCATGCCGCCGACTTCCTCGGGGCCCGCCACCACCATGCCGAAGGGCAGCCCGGCGAGCACCTCAAGGGCGTGGCTGGGGCCGGACAGGCAGCCGTACCCGCGCCCGCCGCCGAGCTCCTCGGCGAGCAGTTCGGACATGCGTGCGAGGGAGTGCTGCTCGAGGCCCTTGCTCAGCGAGACCACCGTGGCGTGCGGCGAGAGCAGGTCGCCGAGCGCGCGCGCCAGGGCTCGCGAGTGCTGGGTCGGCACCGCCCACAGCACCAGGTCGGCGGGTCTGAGTTCGGCGGGGTCGGCACACAGGCGCAGCTCGCTGGGCAGCTGATGGCCGGGAATGAGGGGGTGCTGGCGGGTCGCCTGCATGGCCGCGATCTTGGCTCGGTCCCGCCCGAACAGCAGCACCGGGGCGGTCGCCGCCTGCTGCATCAGCACGGCCATCGCCGTGCCCCAGGTGCCGGTCCCGATGATGGCGGTCAGCGGCATGGCAGGGGGGGGCGGCGCACCGTGGCGGGAGCGGTGGGAGCGGCAAGCCGATTGGCGGCGTGGGCGGCGGCGGGCGCGGGCATCATGCCCCATCCGGTCGGGGTTCGGCAGCGGGCGGCTCGGGCTTGGCGCCGCCATCGCTGTCGGTGGTGCGCGCGGCGCGGATCAGCGCCTCCATGCCCTGCCGGCGCTGCTCGATGTCGTCGTAGGCGAAGGACAAGATGGGCAGCATACGCGTCTTGACCACCGGCGCGTAGGCGCGCTGCACGTAGCCGCGCGCGCTCTCGAGCGCGGCGGCGACCAGGCGGCGTTTGCCCTCGGCGCCGAGCAGGGTGTAGTAGGCGGTGACCTTCTTGAGGTCGTCGCTCAGCTCGACGCGGGTGACGGTGAGGAAGCCGAGGCGGGGGTCCTTGAGCTCACGCTGCAGGCAGGTGGCGATCTCGCGATGCAGCAGCGACGCCAGGCGGGCTTTGCGGCTCGGTCCCTTGCTCTCCATAGCTATAGCCACCATCGCCGCTCCCGGTCGCGCGCGCACCCCGCTGTGCAGGGCGCGGCGCCGACCGTCACAGGGTGCGGGCGACCTTCTCCTTGGTGTAGAATTCCATGATGTCGCCGACCTTGATGTCCTCGAACTTCTCCACCGTCAGGCCGCACTCGAACTTCTCGCGCACTTCCTTGACGTCCTCCTTGAAGCGGCGCAGGCTGCCCACCTTGCCGGTGTGGAGGATGGTGTTCTCGCGCGTGATGCGCATGAAGGCGTCGCGCCGCGTCACGCCGTCGGTGACGAACAAGCCGGCGACCACGCCGACCTTGGTGATGGTGAAGGTCTGCCGCACATCGGCATGGCCGATGACCTTCTCCACCGTCTCGGGATCGAGCATGCCGCCCATCACCGCGCGCAGGTGGTCGAGCATCTCATAGATGATGGTGAAGCTGGTGAGCTGCAGGGAGTAGCTGTCGGCGAGCGCGCGCGCCTTGGGGTCGGCGATGACGTTGAAGCCGAGGATCATCGCCTTGGAGGCCTCGGCGAGGGTGACGTCGCTGGAGGTGATGCCGCCGACGCCGGAGTGGATGATGCTGACGCGCACCTCATCGGTAGCGAGCGCGCTGATGGTCTTGTTGAGCACCTCCATCGAGCCGGCGGCGTCCGCCTTCACTACCACGCGGATCTCCTTCTTCTTGGCGTGCGCGAGGTCGCCGAAGAGCGAAGCCGTGGTGGTGATCTTCTGCTTGGCTGCCAGCTCGCGCTCGCGCAGCTTCTGCAGGCGGGAGTCCGCGACCTCGGCCGCCTGCTTGAGGTCGTCGAGCACCTGGAAGCGGTCGCCGGCCCGCGGCATCTCGTTGAGGCCGATGATCTCCACCGCATAGCTGGGCCCGGCAAGCGGGACCTTGTCGTTCTTCCAGTCGGTCATGCTGCGCACGCGTCCGTAGCCGACGCCGGCGAGCACCACGTCTCCCACCGCCAGGCTGCCGCGCTGGACCAGGAAGGTGGCAGTCACGCCCTGGCCTTCGTTGCGGTGCGCCTCGATCACCGTGCCCGAGGCGGCGGCGAAGTGGTTGGCCTTGAGCTCAAGGATCTCGGTCTCCAGGGTGAGGCGCTCGAGCAGCTCGGTGATGCCCTCGCCGGTGGTGGCGCTGGTGCCGATGACCGCGATGTCGCCGCCCCATTCCTCGGCCTGCAATCCGGCTTCGGCGAGCTCGCGCACGATCTTCTCGCGCTGGCCGGCGGCCTTGGCCTCGGGCTTGTCGATCTTGTTGAGCGCGACCACGATGGCGACGTTGGCCGCCTTGGCGTGGTTGATCGCCTCGCGCGTCTGGGGCATCACCCCGTCGTCTGCCGCCACCACCACCACCACCACGTCGGTGACCTGCGAGCCGCGCACGCGCATCTCGGTGAAGGCCTCGTGGCCGGGGGTGTCGATGAAGGTGACGTCGAGGCCGCCGGGGGTGCTGACGGTGTAGGCGCCGATGTGCTGGGTGATGCCACCCGCCTCGCCCGCCGCCACCTGGGTCTTGCGGATGGCGTCGAGCAGGCTGGTCTTGCCGTGGTCGACGTGGCCCATGATGGTGACCACCGGCGGACGCGGCACCAGGTCCTCCGGCTTGTCCTCCTCGACCGCGGCCTGGGCCTCGGCCTCGACCTGCTCGGAGACGTCCTCAGCGTGCTTGATGGTGACGGTCTTCTTGAACTCCATGGCGAGGAGCTCAACCGCATCCTTCTCCAGCACCGAGTTGATGTTGACGATGACCCCGGCCATGAACAGCTTGGCGATGACGGTCGAGGACTTGATGCCGGAGGCCTCGGAGAATTCGCGCACCGTGGCCGGCAGCACGATCTCGAACTCGGTGCGCCCCGAGAGATCGACTTCCTCGGTGGAGAGCGGGCGCCGGCGGCTGCCGGGCTTGAGGCGCTCCTCCTCGGCGGCGGCGGCGGCGTCGGCGCGGTGTTCGCGCGGATCGCGCTTGGGCCCGCGTCCGGGCACTCCCGGCTTGGCCGGGCCGCGGTTGCCGCCTGGGCCCCCGCGTCCTGGCGGCGCCGGCGTCTTGCTGCGGTCGATGGTGGCGAAGCCGGGCTTCTTGCGCGCCGCGATCTTGGCGTCCTTGACCTTCTGGGCCATCGCCAGGTTCTTGCGGATGTTATCCTGGATCAGGCGGCGCCGGTCGTCGGAGCTGAGGGTCTCGTCAGCGGCCGCCGGCAGGCCGGTGCCGGCGCTGGCGACCGCGCGCGGCAGGGCCTTGATGCTGTGGTCGGCCTTCTCGTGCGTCGCCTTGGCCAGGCTGGCGAGCTTGCTGCCCAACCCCTTGGCCGCCTTGAGCGTGAGGTCGCTGGTGGCGGTCTTGATGTCGGACGGGAGCGGAGCCGTCGGGGGCGCCGTGGTGGTGCTGGCGGGGGGCGCGGCGGGGGCTGCGCGGTCGGCTGCCGGGGTGGCGGGATGGCCACCGGCGAGCGCCACCGCCTGCAACGCCGGGCTCTCGCCGGCTTGGTTGCCTTCGCCGGGCTTGGCCTTGGCTTCCTGCTCGTTGCGGCGTGCAAGTTCCTTGGCCTTCTCCGCCTCCTTGGCCTTGGCCTCGCTGGCCTGGTGCTGGACCTCGGCGTCGCGCATGGCGGCGAGCTCGACGGCAATGCGCTTGGCCTCGCTCTCGCGCCGCTTCATCTCCTCTTCGGCGAAGATGCGCTGCGATTCGACCTGAACCAGCTCTTCGGCTTCGGTGCGCAGGCGGGCTTGCTCGGCCTCGTTCTGCTCGCGGATCTGGCGCTCGTTCTCGCGGCGGGTGAGCTCCTCGGAGTGGCGCTTGCGCTCGACGTCGACCTTGGCCTCATCCTCGCGGCGCTTGACCTCGGCCTGGTCCTCGAGCTTGCGCTTCTTGGTCGCTAGGCCCTTCTTGGTCGCCACCTTCTTGCGGTGCTTCTCCTCGAACTCCTTGGCGATGATCGGGGTGAAGGGCTTGCCGTCGGCGGTCTCGAGCCCATCGCAGGCGAGGATGCGCTTGACCTCGGCCTCCTTGAGCACGGTATCCATGCCCTTGGGCAAGGCGATGGAAAGGTCCACTTCGACGACCTCACGCAGGAGGTCGACGTCAAGTTTGTGTTCGCTGGCCAGCTCGCTGAGCTTCATAGGATCTCGATCTACCTGGAGTGCCTGAGGGTGAGCGCCGGGCGCTCATGACGGGTTGGGGCTGGGCGCGGCGATGCCGCCGCCGCCGGCGGCCTGGACGGCTGCCTGGGTCGCGGCCAGGGCCTCGGCTTCGACAGCGGCGGCTTCGCGCGCCTCGTTGTCGGCCTGCTCGCGCTCGGCATCGAGGCGGCGCTGGAGGATGATGTCGCGTTCGGCCTTCTGCTCGGGGGTGAGCAGTTCGTTGGCCTTGGCGATCATCTTCTCAGCCTGTTCTTGGTTGAGGTGATGCGCCTCGAGCGCCTCGACGATGCGTTCGGGGGTCTGCGCCGCGAGCACCGCCAGCGAATCAAGATGGCTGTCGAGGAAGGTCTCGCGCAGGAAGTCGTCGAGCAGGGCGGCGTTGATCAGCTGCTGCAGCTCCTCGGAGCCCTTGGCGCGCGCCTGCGCTGCTGCCTCCTCGCTCATGACGTCGATCTTGTAGCGCGTCAGGCGCGCCGACAGGCGCACGTTCTGCCCGGCCTTGCCGATCGCCAAAGGCAGCTGGTCCTGGCTCACCACCACGCGCGCGCGGTCGCGGAAGTGGTCGTAGCTGATGCGCAGCACGCGCGCCGGCTTGAGCGAGTTCTCGATGAACTGCGCCGGATCCTCGGCCCAGGGGATGATGTCGATCTTCTCACCGCCGAGCTCGTCGGTGATCTTGGTGATGCGGCTGCCGCGCATGCCGACGCAGCTGCCCACCGGGTCGATGCGCGAATCGGTGGAAGCGACCGCGATCTTGGTGCGCCGCCCAGGCTCGCGCACGATGCCCTTGATCTCGATCAGGCCGTCGGCGATCTCCGGGATCTCGGCCTTGAACAGCTCTTTGACGAAATGGCTGTGCGTGCGGCTGAGCACCAGGCGTACGCGCTGGCCCTTCTTGCCGACGGTGAGCAGGAAGGCGCGCACCACGCTGCTGGGGCGGTAGACCTCACCGGGGATCTGCTCTTCCTTGGGCAGGATGGCCTCGGCGCGTCCGCCCAGGCTGACGATGATCATGCCGCGCTCCTCGCGCATGACCGTGCCGTTGACGATGGTGTGCTCGCGCGGCACGTACTCGTCAAAGAGCATGTCGCGCTCGCTCTCCTTGAGCGCCTGCACGAAGACCTGCTTGGCGACGTTGGCGACGATGCGCCCGAGGGCCTCGAGCTCGAC
>JAYVMM010000467.1:0-3083 GCA_043758975.1 Planctomycetota bacterium
GGGCTGCGGATCGCCCGGCTGCGGATACTGCCCGAAGGTGGTCAGGCGTTCGGACCGATCCATTGGATCCCTTCCTCCAGCCAGCGGTGGTCGCCGCTCAGCACGGCCTTGCCCAGCTGCCCCATCAGCTGGTCGTTGTTGCAGGCGAGCGAGCGGAAGTGCTCCTCGATGCGCAAGGTCGCCTCGCGGCAGAAGTAGTCGGCCAGGGTGACCGGCCCGTCGTGCTTGCGGCTGGCCTGCTGCGACCGCGCATAGCTGCAGCAGGCGGCCATGGCGAAGAGCTCGGTGCCGATGTCCATGAGATGGCCGAGCAGCACCTGCTTGCGCTCGAGCTTGTCGCGGTAGAGGCCCATGTAGTGGAAGATGGTGCGCGCGAGGCGGTGCGAGCAGGCCTGCACGTACTGGTAGTGGCCGGCGAGCTGGCCCATCGTGGCGTGGGCGGACCACAGGCTGGAGTTGAACCACTGCTTGAGGTACCAGCCGCTGTAGAAGCCGGCGAGCTTCATCCCGGCGCGCATCTTCACCCCCAGCGGGATGTGGCCCTTGAGCAGGTCGGAGGCGAGCTTGAGGTGGGGGTCCATCGCCTCGCGCGCGAGGAACAGCTTCATGATCTCGGAGGTGCCCTCGATGATGAGGTTGATGCGGGTGTCGCGCATCATGCGCTCCACCGGGTAGCCCTCCTCGCCACGCCCGCGCAGCGAGCTCGCCTTCTCATAGCCGCGCCCGCCGCGCAGCTGCATAGTCATGTCGACGATCTTCCACGCCATCTCGCTGCAGAACAGCTTGGCCATCGCCGCCTCGATGCGGATGTCGATGCCATGGTGATCGGCCCAGTGCGAGGTCAGCCACGACACCGCCTCCATGGCCAGGGTGCCCGAGGCGATGAAGGCGAGCTTCTGTCGACCGGCCTCGTGGGCGCCCACCGGCAAGCCCCATTGCACGCGCTCATTGCCCCAACGGCGGCAGATCGACAGGCATTGCTTGGCCACCCCGGTGCAGGCCGCCGGCAGGGTCAACCGCCCGGTGTTGAGGGTGGTGAGGGCGAGCTTGAGCCCCTTGCCCTCGCCCCACAGCACGTTGCCGACCGGCACCTTGACCTGGTTGAAGCGCATGAGGCCGTTCTGGATGCCGCGGATGCCCATGAAATCGCAGCGGTGGACGACCTCGATCCCGGGCATGCCCTTCTCCATGATCAGGGCGGTGATCTGCGTCTTTTCGCGTCCGTTGACCAGCTTGGGCGGGGTGCGCACCATCACCACCATGACATCGGCGATCGGTCCGTTGGTGCACCACAGCTTCTCGCCGTTGACGATGTAGTGCTGCTTATCCTCGCTGAGGGTGGCGGTGGTGGTCATCTTGGAGGGATCGGAGCCGACTCCCGGCTCGGTGAGCGCGAAGGCGGAAATGGCATGCTCGCGGAAGCGCGGGAAGTACTTCGTCTTCTGCTCCTCGCTGCCGAACAGCTTGAGCGGCTGCGGCACGCCGATTGACTGGTGCGCGCTGACCAAGACCGCGGTGCTCGCGCAGTAGGAGGCGATGCGCATCATCACGCGGTTGTAGTTGACCTGGCTGAGGCCGAGGCCGCCGTACTGCTTGGGCACCTTCATCGCGAAGACGCCCATGCGGAAGAGCTCGTCGACCACCGCCTCCGGGATGGTGCGCGAAGCGTCGACCTCGTCGGCATCGAGGTTCTTGCCCAGGTAGTCGCCGACCTCGGCACACAGCTTATCGCCGATGGCGCGGTCGTCTGGGCTCTGCACCGGGAAGGTGGCGAGCAGCTGGTGGGCGAAGGTGCCCATGAAGAGCTGCTGGGCGAAGCCGCGATTGTCGTCCTTGTCGCGGGCGCCCTCGGCGACCTCCATGGCGTCGCGCTTGTCGGCGCTCATCTTCGAGGTGTCGATGATCATCTCATCGTCTACGTGCTTGCCGTCGGTGGTGTCGCTGGGCATGGCTTGGCCTCCAGTCAGGTGGGGAAGGGTTTGCCGGCGCGGGCGAGGTCGATGATTAGCTGGCAGGGCGCAAAGCGCGCGCCATAGCGCTGGGCGAGGCCTTGGAGGGTGTCGGCCACCGGGCGGCTGCCGAGCTGGTTGGCGTAGTGGAGCAGGCCCCCGCGCTGGGGCGGGAAGCCGGTGCCCATGATCATCGCCAGGTCAAGGATCGCCGGCTTGGCCACCACCTGCTCCTCGAGGCAGCGCGCCGCCTCGTTGACCATGATCAGCAGGCAGCGCGCACGAATCTCCTCCGCTGTGAGTTCGCCGCCTGCGCTGTCTGCGCTGCCTGCGCTGCCTGCGCTGCCTGCACGAAGAGCCGCGATGCGCTGGATGAGCTCGGGATTGGGCTGCGTGGTGCCATGCTGGTGGATGAAGAAGCCGCGCCCGCCCTTGGTGCCGAGGAGGTGCATCTCCTCATAGGCGATGCGCAGGGTGTCGGCCACGCGCATGCGCTCGCCGTACGCCTCGGCGAGGATCTTGGCCACCTTATAGCCAACGTCGAGGCCGACCTCGTCGCTGAGGGTGAAAGGCCCCATCGGCATGCCGAAATCGGCGATCACGCGGTCGATGGTCGCGAGGTCGGCGCCGTCCTCGAGGCAGCGCGCCGCCTCATTGAGGTAGGGCAGGAGGATGCGGTTGACCAGGAAACCAGGGCAGTCCTTGACCACCACCGCGGTCTTGCCCAGGCGGCGCACCAGGGCGGCGACCGCCTGCACCGCGTGCTGGCTGGTGGCGGCGCCGGGCACCACCTCGACCAGGGGCATGCGGTTGACCGGGTTGAAGAAGTGCATGCCGACCAGGCGCTCGGGATGGCGCATGGCTTCGCCCATCGCCCCCACCGAGAGCGAGGAGGTGTTGGTGCACACCAGGCAGTCGTCGCGGATGTGGCCCTCGAGCTCGGAGAGCACCTTGCGCTTGATCGCGAGGTCCTCGACCACCGCCTCGACCACCACGTCGACCGCGGCGAAGCCGCGGTAGTCGGTGGTGCCGCCGATGCGCAGCAGCTCGAGGTTGGCCTGCGCCGGGGTGAGCTTGCGCAGCTTGACCAGCTGGCGGTTATAGTCGTTGGCGGTGTGAAAGCCCTTGGCCACC
>JAYVMM010000468.1:0-3761 GCA_043758975.1 Planctomycetota bacterium
CTCTCGTCGGCGTTGACGACGACGTTGTGCGGCTTGCTCGGCTCACCCTTCTTCGGCTGCGGGATAAAGCCCCACTTCATGCCGGTGGGGAAGCCGGCGCCGCCGCGCCCGCGCAGGCCGGAATCCTTGACCAGCTCGATGAGCTCGAACTGGCTCTTGTCGAAGAGGGTGGCGTTGATGGTCTGGTAGGCGCCGTGGCGACGCGCCACCTCGAGGGTGTGCCCGCCCTCGACCTGGAACAGGCCGCTGAGGATGCGCGGCAGGTCTTTGCCCTGCCACTGCTGCGGTTGCGGGAAGCCGTTGAGCGCGCTCATGGGTCAGGCCTTCCCGGCAGCAGCGGGGGCGCCGGCCGCGGGCGGCAGCGGCGGTGGGGGCGGCGGCTTGCCGGTGGCGGCGACCACCACGCTCGGGCGCGCGGCACGCTCGCGCTCGTGCGCGACCACGCGGTAGTGGGCAGTGGTACCCTCGGGCAGCTTGTCCGCCGCCTTCTGGTCCTTGGGGCCCGGGCTGCACAGCTCGCGCCAGCTGCTGCCGCCGTCGTCCGAGCGTTCGACCACGATGCGCGTGCAGCCGGGATCGTTGAGCCAGCTCAGCGCGATGGTATCGCCGGTGACCGCGGCGCCGAGCTTGAGCGCCGGCGGCGCCGGGGCGTAGCCGGGCGCCTGCGCCTTGGCGGCGGCGCTGGGCGCGCCGGGATGGCCGAGCGAGCCGAGTACCAGGCGCCCGACGCTGTCGCCGCCCGGCGGCATCAGCTGGCCGCCGGCGCTGCGCACGGTGGCGGCGGTGCCGCCGCGCTGATGCTCGGCGCGCAGGAAGTCGAGCCAGCGGTCGAGCACCGCGCTGGTGGGATGGAAATCGGGGACCGCAAAGTGTCCCTCGAGCAGATCGCCGGCGCCGCCCAAAGCGTACGGCTCGGGGCCGATCGCCTGATCGTCGATCATCACCCCCGGCCCGGTGCCGCACAGCGCCAGGCATTCGACCCGCACCAGGGTGAACAGCCCGTCGGCGGTGGTCTCGCCGCAATGCACCCCGAGCGCGTGCTCGAGGTGACTGATGAGGTCCTCCGCCCCCTGCTGATGGCAGGCCATGGTCTGGCACACCTGCACGAGATGCTTGCCAGTGGGGACCTGGCGGTACATGGTATAGAACTCGGTCACCCCGAAGGCGTGCACGTGGCTGACCGCGCAGGTGTCGGCGGCCCACTTGATCGCCTCGCGCGGCACCCAGCCGAACTCCTCCTGCACCAGCCACAGCGCTTGCAGCAGGGCGCCGCGCTTGACCGGGTAGCGTGCGAGCAACTCGGCGACGCGCGCCTGGTGCCTGGCCATGCGTGCGCCGACTGCCGCGATGGTGAGGTCCTTGGGCTGGAGCTCGGCGGGATTGACGCAGGCGTGGCTCACGGACGGATTCCTTGCGGCGATGGGGCCGCGGGCGGCACGTTCAGGGCGCGGGCGGGCGCGCTCATCGATCGAGCTCGCCGGCGATGATGTTGATCGAGCCCAGCGACGCGGCGACGTCGGCAAGCATGCCGCCCTCGAGCATGTCGGCGTAGGCGGCGAACTGGGTGAAGCAGGGCGGGCGCACCTTGATGCGGTAGGGATTGGTGCCGCCATCGGAGACGATGAGGAAGCCGAGCTCGCCGTTGGCCGCCTCGGTGGCGTCGTAGAACTCGCCTGGCGGCGGGCGGACGCCCTCGTAGACCAGCTTGAAGCTGTTGATCAGCGCCTCCATGTCGTGGTAGACCTGGTCGCGTGCGGGCAGGCTGAGACGGGCGTCGCTGGCGTTGATCGGGCCGGGCTTGAGCTTGGCCAGCGCCTGGCGCGTGATCGACACCGACTCGATCATCTCGTAGACCCGCACCATGATGCGGTCGAAGGTGTCGCCGGTAGTGCCGACCACGGTGTCGAACTGGTAGTCCTGGTAGCCGTAGTAGGGCTCGTCCTTGCGCAGGTCGCGGTCGACCCCCGAGGCGCGCAGGCACGGCCCGGTCCAGCCCCAGGCGATGGCGTCGGCGCCCGAGACCACCGCGATGTCCTTGGTGCGGTCGATGAAGATCTTGTTGCGCTCGATCAGCCCGCGCACCTCCTTCACCGACTGCTCGATCTTCACCAGCACGCCCAGGACATCGTCGGCGAAGCCGGGGTAGACGTCGCGGTACATGCCGCCGATGCGCGTCACGGTATTGGTCAAGCGCGCGCCGCAGAGCTTCTCCCAGATCTTGTAGACCTCCTCGCGGGTGTTGAAGAAGTACCAGAAGTTGGTCAGCGCGCCGAGGTCGACGAGGTTGGTGCACACGCACACCATGTGGTCGATGATGCGTGAGAGCTCGCAGAGGATCACCCGCACCACGATGCAGCGCTCGGGCACGCTGACCCCGAACATGCCCTCGACCGCCTTGCAGAAGCCGATGTTGTTCATCATCGCGCTGCAGTAGTTGAGGCGGTCGGTGTAGGGCAGCACCTGCTGGTAGGTGCCCTGCTCGACCATCTTCTCGAAGCCGCGATGGAGGTAGCCGATCTCGGTGACGCAGGCGGCGATGGTCTCGCCATCGAGCGCGGCGAGGATGCGCAGGGTGCCGTGGGTGGCCGGGTGGCTCGGCCCGACGTTGATGGTCATCAACTCGACGTGCTCGCCCTGGGGGGTGATCACCTTCATGGCCGGCCTCCAGCGGCGCCGCCGCGTACTCCGGAAGCACTGCCGAGCGGCGCGGGCGCCGGTGCGGTGATGCCCTGCCCGGGATGGACCTCGCCGTGCTCGACCACGGTGTAGCCGCGGCTCTTCAGGCGCGCTTCGAGCTGGTCGATCATGGCATCGTTGACCGAAAGTTTCTGGCGCTTCTGGCAGGGGTAGTCCTTGCGCAGCGGATGGCCGATGAACTCGTGGTGGTTGAGCAGGCGCTTGAGCGTGGGTTGGCCGGCGAAGACGATGCCGTACTGGTCCCAGGTCTCGCGCTCGGCCCAGTCCGCCGAGCGGAACAGGTCGTGCACCGAGGGCACCTCCGCTCGCTCCTCCTCGACCCACACCTTGAGCGTGATGCGGTGGCGGAAGTCCAGGCTCTTGAGCAGGTAGAGCACAGCGAAGCGCGCGCCGCGGTGGTCGGGGTAGGCGAGGTAATCGATCCCCACCACGTCGAGCAGCATGGCGAACTTGAGGTTCTCGGCATCGCGCAGGTACTTGAGCACCTCGCGCAGCTGTCCGGCCTCGACCACCATGGTCAGGCCCTGCACCGCGCGCGCATCGCGCGCGAGGCCGAAGCGGTCCTTGAGGTATTCGGCGAGCTGGTCGGCGCCCAGGCCGGGCTGGAGCGGTCCCTGCGGCACTGGTGATTTTGGTTGGATCATGCGCCCACGGTCCTCTGTTCCTTCATCGCCTCGCAGTCGATCTTGCCCTGCAGCTGCACCACCGCCTCGAGGAAGGCCTCGGGGCGTGGCGGGCAACCGGCGATGTAGATGTCGACCGGGATGATCTCATCGATGCCGGGCACCGTGCAGTAGCAGTCGTAGAAGCCACCCGAGGTGGCGCAGGCGCCGGCGGAGATCACCCAGCGCGGCTCGCACATTTGCTCGTAGATGCGGCGCAGCACCGGTGCCTGCTTGTAGGTCACGGTGCCGGCGATGAGCAGGAGGTCGGCCTGGCGCGGGCTGAAGCGCACCAGCTCGGCGCCGAAGCGCGAGATGTCGAACATCGAGCTGACCACGCCCATGAACTCGATGGCGCAGCAGGCGGTGCCGAAAGGCATGGGCCAGAGGCTGTTCTTGCGA
>JAYVMM010000469.1:0-2385 GCA_043758975.1 Planctomycetota bacterium
CTTGATGTCGCGGTGGACGATGCCCTGCAGCCCGACATGGGCGAGCCCGGCCAGGCACTGCGCCAGAATCGGCATGAGCTCCTCGCTGGGGATCATCAGGAGGTCGGCGATGCGCTTCGCCAGGCTCGAGCCCTCGATGTACTCGACCACCATGTACCACATGCCGTCGGTCTGCCCGAAGTCGTACACTGCCATGATGTTGGGATGATTGATGCGGGCGATTGACTTGGCCTCGCGCTCGAAGCGTTTGATGAACTCCTCGTTGTCGCAGAGCGCCTTATTGAGGATCTTGACCGCCACCACGCGGTCGAGGCTGACCTGCCGCCCCTTGTAGACCAGGCCCATGCCGCCCTGGCCGACCTTCTGTACCAGCTCGTAGCCGCCGAACTGGCGCCCGAGATAGGGATCCTTGCCGGCGATGATCGGCACATCGCCGGGGGCGATCTTGGCGTCGGGCAGTATCTGCAGCGGCTGGCGATCGCTCTGCCGGCTGTCCTCGTCCTGTTTGACGTGGAAATCGTGGGTGGCATTCATGCGCGTGGCATTCGTCGGCGCGTCGCCCGCGGGAAGGCCGTGCAGCCCCGGCAGGTCGGGCAGGCTGGGTAGATCCCGCGGCGGGTTGCTGTCATCGGCGATCGCCATGTCGGTGCGGGTATCCTGCCACAAGTCTAATCCTGCAGGGAGGCTAAAACAAGCGCCCGGGACGACACTTACGTGCCGCCCCCTGCTGCGCATCACACCGCCGCCCGGATCACCCTAAGCGCTATGGCTCTGCAGGTAATGTTCGGCCTCGAGCGCCGCCATGCAGCCCATGCCGGCGGCGGTGACCGCCTGCCGGTAGCGGTGGTCGCGCACATCGCCGGCGGCGAACAGGCCTGGGATGTTGGTGTGGCAGCCCTCGGTCACCAGCAGGTAGCCGTTCTCGTCGAAATTCAGGCCGCTACCCTTGAGAAAGGCGGTGTTGGGGGTGTGGCCGATGGCCATGAACACGCCCTTGACCGCGAGCTGGCGCGTCGCCCCGTTGCCGGTGTCGACCAGGGTGACCGCCTCCATGCGGCGCTTGGCGTCGACGTGGTAGCCGCCCAGGGTGCTGTTCCACACCGGGGTGATCTTGGGGTTCTTGAGCACGCGCTCGGCCATGATCTTGGACGCCCGCAGCTGGTCGCGGCGGTGCACCAGGAAGACCTGGCTGGCGAACTTGGTGAGGAAGTTGGCCTCCTCGCAGGCGGTGTCGCCGCCACCGATCACCGCCACCGGGACGTTTTTGTAGAAGGCGCCGTCGCAGGTCGCGCAGGCGGTCAGGCCGTGCTTGCGCTCGGGGCCGTCGACGAGGAATTCGTGGTCCTGCGGCAGCCCGAGGTAGCGCGCGCTGGCACCGGTGGCGATGATCACGGTGGTGAACTCGGCGCTCTCCTCAATGCCCTGCAAATGGTCGCTCCAGGCCAGGCGGAAACCGTGGCCGCGGCGCTCGACCGTGGTCACTTCGCAGAGCTCCTTGAGGGTGGTGCCGAAACGCGTCGCCTGCTGCGAGAAGCGCTCCATCAGCTCCGGTCCCATGATGCCCTCGGGGAAGCCCGGGTAGTTCTCGACCTCGGTGGTGGTGGTCAGCTGGCCGCCGGACTGCTTGCCGGTGAACAGCAGCGGGGCGAGATTGGCGCGCGCGGCGTAGATGGCGGCGGTGTAGCCGGCGGGGCCGGAACCGATGATGGCGAGGGTGTGCATGGCTGATCCTGCAGGTGGGGCGGGGGAGAGCAGCACAACCGCGCCCACCCCGAGGTCAAGCTGCGGAGCGCCGCCGCTAGGCGGGCCCAAACGACCCTACGCGCGCGCAAGGCGCGCTGTTGGGGCTCAGTGCGCCGCCTGCCCGGCAAGGCCCTGCTGGCAGGCCGCGCTGAGCGCCTGTGCCGCCGCGGGCAGCGCCACCCCGTAGTCTGCCAGCTGGGTGCAGAAGTCGGCATGGCCGCGCCCCAGGCGGTAGTCGGGCGCGCGGCTGGGCGGCGGCAGGTAGCGCGCCATCAGCGCACGGCGGTCGGCGATCAGCAGCACGCCGAGGTAGTAGACCGCGCGCGCGGTCTGGCGCAGCGAGGCGCCGAGGATCTTGCGCGCGGCGCCATCGGCGCCGATGCAGACGAGGTCACCGTGCCCGCGCACGCTCGGCAGCACCCCACTGAGGCTGGCGATCGAGGGCGCTAGCACTTGGTTGACGAGCTCGAACCAGCAGGCGGTGCCGAGCAGGGTGTTGCGCAGGCGCAGGGCGATAATCAGCATGCCGGGTGCGAGCACCACCGCCCCCCCGCCGGAGACCCGCCGGTGCACCGGCACGCCGTCGGCGCGCACCGCCTCCAGAAGCAGTTCGCGCGCCGGATCTTGGTGCCGCCCGATGAC
>JAYVMM010000470.1:0-4148 GCA_043758975.1 Planctomycetota bacterium
CAGCGGCAGATTGCGTTCTGCGGGCTGGAGGTGTACATTCCGGTGAGCGGGCGCTGCACTACGCCAGCACTACCACCCGCACAACACCATCCACCATCACCATCTACCGGGTGGGCCTGGCCATCCGCCCCAGTACCATGCTGAGGTATTGGATCAACCCAGAGCAGGACAGCGGTCGTTTCGTCGCCGTCGACCTGCACTGCAGTGATGGCGGCTGGCTCCATGATACAGCTGCAGTCGACACCAAGTCACGGAGCATGGGCGCCAAGGCCGGACACGGAGGCTCTCTCCCTTTGAACGAATGGAGCGAGATCAGGTGCGGCATCGGGCGGTGGCTTGATGGCAAGATGGTCGACGCCATCGTCATTGCCTATGACCACCCGAGCGCGGCTACAGCGTTCGGCGCCGCGATTGACGATCTGGTGATCACCAACGGGACGCCCTAGCCGGTGGCGGCCACGAATCCATTCCGTATCTTGATCATCCGCGCGCGAACGCGACGCTCTTCCCCCCGGAGACGAGAATCATGGCACGCCTACGCATCTCCTTGTTCGCAACCTGTCTGCTTGCAATCGCCCCCCTGTCAGCGGCCGAGACCATCGGCAATGATCAGCTCAGCGTGAGCTGGGAAAAGGGGCGTTATGTGCTGATGTGCCAGGGCAAGCCATTCGCCAGCTGCCGCATGAACACTGGCGCGACGGCGGTCAGTATTTCGAGCATAACCGACGTGAATTTTGGCAAAGGACAGGCCATCGAGGCCGCGACGAGCGAAGGAAATCGACAGACCGTGAAGGTATTCCCCGGCGTCCCCTTTGCCCTCTTCTCCTCCTCGATTGTTAATCACGAGAGTACCGCAGTGGTACTCAACAAGGTACCACTGGTCGATGCACAGCTGGAACCTGGCGCCGCGCTCGACCAGCTGGTGGGGCTTGGAACAGGCGGCCTGTACCCCATTGCCAGCAATCCGCCGAGCTTCGCGTGGATGACCATCGCTGACAAAAAGGCGGGGACCGGCATCATCGCCGGATGGCTGACCCATGAGCACGGCACCGGCGTGGTGACCACCCGGGTCGATGGCGGACATGTGGGTCTCGAGGGCCGGCTTGAATACGGCCGCCTGCGCATCGAAGCGGGAGCGAGCGCGACAAGTGAGACCTTCGCCCTTGGCTGGTTCGCCGATGCCCGGATGGGGATGGAGGCCTGGGCGGATGCAGTGGCCAAGCACTTGGCAATTACTTTGCCGCCAATGCCCATCGTCTACTGCACCTGGTACGATAACGTCCACGGCGGGTCGGGGAACGAGACCTCCCTGGCGGAGCTCGCTAGCTTCGCTGCCCGGGAGCTGAAGCCGTATGGCTTCAGCTGTGTGCAGATCGACGACGGTTGGCAGCTGGGTGATTCGAAAGGCAACGGATCGGCTAAGAACTTCTCGCAGTACAATCCCCACGGCGCGTACGGCAAGGGCATGAAGGCGACCGCCGACAACTTGCGCTCGCTCGGATTAACTGCCGGACTGTGGATCCTTCCCTTCGGCGGTAGCTGGAACGACCCCTTCTTCGCCGCCCACCAGGACTGGTTCGTGAAGCGCCAGGAAGACGGGAAGCCCTACGATACTGCCTGGGGTGGAACCTCACTCGATATGACTGAGCCCGGAGCACGGGCATTTGTCGCCGGCGAGATCAGGCAAGCGGTCCAGGACTGGGGGTACCACTACCTCAAGCTCGATGGGCTGTCGACGGGGATTGGGGTGAAGCCGATGTACGTCGAAGACTCCTGGAAGGAGGACAATCTGGGCGATGCGGTCTTCCATGACCCGTCGAAGACCAACATCGACGCCTTCCGGGACGGTCTGCGCCTCGTGCGCGAAGCAGCCGGCCGCGATACCTTCATCCTCGGCTGCTGCGCCCCCCAGAACATGCGTTCCTATGCGGGAGTGTTCGGCCTGGTGAATGCCATGCGCATGGGACCGGACAACGACGGCAGCTGGTCGGGCTGGAAGGGGTCATCAGATTTCGGCTCGCGCAACTACCACCTCAACGGCCGCATTTGGTGGAGCGACCCGGATCCGATGTATGTGCGCCCCAGCATACCCCTGGAGAGCGCACGTTGCATCGCATCTTGGAACTCGATCTCGGGGCAAATGATATCGGTCAGCGACTGGCTGCCAACCCTGCCGGTCGAGCGTCTCGACATCATCCGGCGCACCATTCCTGGCCATGGCGTCACCGCACGCCCCATCGACCTGTTCCGTACCTGGCCACCCCGCCAATGGCTGGTTTCTGATTTGCGTCCGGACCGCCAACGCCGTGATGTGCTCGGCCTCTTCAACTGGACCTACCAGACCGAGCAGGCTGCCCTCCCCGTCGCCGGTCTCGGCCTTCCGCCTGCCGAGGAGTACATCGCCTTCGACTTCTGGAATCGGGTCTTCCTCAAGCCCTTCAAGGACGCAATGACCATGAGCGTCCCAGGCGCCGCATGCCGCATCCTCGCCGTGCGTCCCCTGCTTCCACATCCGTTCCTGATCAGTACCTCGCGTCATGTCACCCAGGGCATCGTCGAGGTGAAGCAGGAGGCATGGGACGACCGGCTTGGGACCCTGACAGGCACGAGTGCGGTGGTGGCCGGCGATGCCTATGAGCTGCGTGTGGTTGCCTGTTCCCCCTCCCCCGGCTGGACCCTGACCGGGGCCGCGGTCGCGGACGGCGACACTGCAGTAGGAGTGACCATCTCGACCAGCGCTGCCAATGGCCTCGTCCGCGTGCTGATCGCCGCGCCAATCAGCCGGGAGGTGACCTGGACCCTGCATTTCGCCCCGGCAAAGACCACCTTGCCTCCGGCACGGATCGAGGGCGCCACTGCGACCTTCTCAGAGGATGGAGACGAACTGACGCTGACATGGAAGCCAATTGACGGAACCTGGTGCGAAGTGGATAGCGGCCTGGGATCCGCCATCACCAATGAGATCGGACGCTACTCAGTGACTGACGTTCCCCCGGACCAGGAACTCCATATCCGCCTGACCGCAGTGAGCTGGTCCGGCCAGCGCGGTGAGACCAACGAGTTGGTGGTAAGGACCCCGAAGCCCCGTGCGCGGCCTCCCCTGCCGCCGAAGCCGACCCTCGCACTCGGCAGTCTCAAGGCACTCGAGGCCCGTACCGGCTATGGCTCGGTCAATGCCAACTCATCGGTCAATGGCAAACCACTGTCGATTGACGGGGTGGTTTATGCCAATGGGGTAGGAGTGCATGCCGAATCCCTGCTGGTCTATGAGGTCAAAAAAGATTACCGCCGCTTCGTGGCAATCGTTGGCGTCGACGATGAAGTCAAAGACAGCCCGGCATGCGTGGTGTTCCGAGTCATAGCGGAAATCGGCAACGAGAAGCGGCAGCTGGCGGCGTCGCCAAAGCTGCGTGGCCGTCGACCGCCAGCAAGCTGGTACTTCGATGTCACCCTTCCCGAGAAGTGCACGCGTGTGCGCCTAGTGGTCGATGATGCGGGTGACGGCAACAACAGCGACCATGCCGACTGGGTCGATACCGGCTTCATCACGGCGGGGCCCTGATGTACGCCCATTTCCAATCGTTCCTCGTCACAAGTCCATTAGCGTGCATTTTTTCTGGGGGCCACCGCATGGGGCAATTCTCTCACTGCATCTTCACCTGGCACCTGATCATCGCAGCGCTTTTGGCCATGGGGTCGCTGCAGGCGGAGACCAGCTGTCCTCATGTCTTCAGCGACAACATGGTGCTGCAACGCGAGAAGGCGGTCCCCGTTTGGGGCTGGGGCAAGCCGGGCGAAGCGGTGACAGTCACCTTCCTTTCTCAGAAAAAGAGCGCGATCGCTGATCAGAACGGCGATTGGATGATCCGACTTGATGCCATGCCGGCAAACAAGAGCAACCAGGACTTGGTGGTCAGAGGCACGAACACGCTCACCTATAAGAACGTCGTGGTGGGTGACGTGTGGATCTGCTCGGGGCAATCCAATATGGAGTTCGGCCTGGGTAACAGCATCAACGGGAATGCCGAGGTCAAGGCGGCAGACTATCCGGTAATGCGCTTCATCCACATTCCTTATGTCCACAACTCATTCCCACAGAAGGACGCTAACGCCTCGTGGAAGATGGTGTCGCCACAGACAGCTGAGGA
>JAYVMM010000471.1:0-8187 GCA_043758975.1 Planctomycetota bacterium
CGACGTAATACATCTGCTCGTCAATGAAGTTCAATAGATGTTGATCGTTGGCCTCAATGGCAAAGAATGAGAGGCTGGAACCCAATGGCCTTCCCAATAATTTGACCTTGCCCATCGGCCACATGGCCGTTTCGCTTCGCGCCTGAAGGCAATGTCATTGAATGCGGGTGATTATATATGCTTGCTTGCGGTTTCCTTTGGATCAAATGGTGAATAAGGACAATGCATGATCATTTGTCCAAAATGCTTCTTCGCCAATGCCGACAGGGGTGCAAGATGCACCAAATGCAGCGCATCCATTGCCGGCATATCTGACCAGGAAAATAAGGGTCGCATCGTCGAGTGGCGTGAGCGCAACCGGCGACGTGGCCACATGATCACAGGGGCAATACTCTGCTTCGGATTGCCGACCGTTTTCGGCCTTCCCTCAAGCCTCGCTCCGAGCGACCTGCTCGCCAATGCGCTTTTCGGATTGGCATTCGGCGTTCCACTGGGATATCTGGTTTCCCGATATGCCACCACCATGATTGGGGGGGCATTCGTCGGATGCCTGATTGGAATTGCCTATTGCACAGCGATCGTGCTGTTCACCGGAGGCCATGTGACCGTGATTGCGGTGCTCATGGGTATCAGCACCGGAATCATACCCGGCGGGATAATGGGGTATCATGTGGAGAATGACCATTAAAAACTCCATCGAGTTCCCGGACAGGGGAATAAGAGGAGAACGCTGTCGCACCCGTTGAAATTCACTACCTTAAGCCCACTTTCCCGCTCCCGCTCATGCAATTGTCACAAGACGGGCACATGCTAGCTAAGCGCAGTGTCGTCCCCCGCTGAGTGCTACAGGGGCGGACGACGGCTCTCCAGCGGGCGATCGCCGAGCTGGGAGCCCATGCTACAGCTCGACGACCTCCCAGGTCCAGAGCTCCGGGTCCAGGAGGTGTCCCGCGCTGGGTGAACGGCCATCGCTGCCATCACTGGAACCGACGCAGCGGAACTCCGTAGTCCCGACTCTGGCCACGCGATGGGTATGGAAATGCCCGTACACCCAGCTCCGCGGGCGGTGCGCGAGGCGGGAGTACAGGCGACTGAGCCCAGGCTCACCGCAATCCTCGAATGGGCCGGGATCGAAGCCCCGGGCGCGGATATAGCGCTCGACGGCGATGAACAGCTCGGCGGCCCCGCGCATGCCGATGCCGATCGAATGCGGACAGGAATGCGTCACCACCAGATCGACGCTGGCGGTATCGAAGGCGACGGCGGCGCGATCCGCCTCGCGATCCATGACCCAGCACGTAGTCGCCTTGGCGGTGCTGCCTTCCTGGTTGCGGTCGGCATGCAGGGCGCCGCCGAGGAAGCCGGTGCTGATGCCCTCGATGGCGGCGACCTCGCCTCGGCGATGGACGATGAGGTTCCAGGCCGCCCAGCGGGCGAAGGCCCCGTCGGCGTGCTGGCCCCAGAGCCAGGCATGGTCATCGTGGTTCCCCTCGATGACATGCACCGGCACTGGGAAGGGACGCTGGGAGAGGCGTTCCTCCAGGCGCGGGAAGAGCATGGGGAAGAAGCCGAAATCGCCGACCTGAATGATGGTGCTGGCGCCATGCCGGGACACCCCGGCTGCGATGGCAGCGATCAACTTGTCCCACTGCGCGTGGCAATCGCCGAGGATCAGCACCGGCATAGTTTGTCCCGCCTTCTCCCTGAATGTGCATGGAGCGCACCTGGTGATGCGCGCAGCCTTTTGTGGCGCATCCGTCCTGGTCGGCATTCCACGAGGTCCGCTCTGCGGTCCAGGACTTCCGCGACTGGCTGGCCATTGAACCTCCCGTCACCGGGCCGTCCACCGGGAATCCGGCGCGCTGGCTCACCCTGCCGTGGCATCGCCGGGATGATGCTGGTCCTGCAGGCGGGTGCGGACCCAGGAGTGGCAATGGGCCGCACGGGGGAACGACGACCGGCGGGAAGCGATTGCATGGACAGCCATGGATCCAAGGGCGTGCTTGCACATGGCCCGGTGATGCGCACGCTCGGCCATTGACCGCTGCCCCGGCTGGAGGTCGACCATCCTATGCGCTTCATCCTCGGCTGCCTGGCGCTCATCGGACTGGGGGTGATCGTGACGATCGCCGGGTGCTTCGGCTTGATCGGCTTCGGCGTCGCCTCGTTGGCGAAGATCCCGGCGCATGTCACCAACCAGTTCATCGAGCACCGCTACGCTCCGGACCTCACGCTCATCGAGGCGGCGGTGAATAAGGGGTCCTTCGATGGACTTGAGAAGACCGTCTCCGCCGATGTGCTGGCGATCTACCATGATAGTCACGACCAGCTGAAAAAGCTGGAGATCAGCGGGCAGTCGTACTCGGTCATGAATGGCGTAGGCATCGGCACCCTCCACACCGCGATCAAGACCTACGATTGCCTAGTCTACGATCTCAAGAAGGGCAAGGACTCCTACCTGGTATTCCTAGTCGATCATGGGCCGCCCGCGGCCCCGGCGGCCAAACCGGGACCCTGATCCTGGCGGCGGCGACAGGCGCTGCACGCGGGCGGCAGGGGGCCGGTGGTGCTGCGGCGACCTTGCCCTGTCCCAGGGCGCACCTCCAGCTGAGCGCTCGCCAAGCCGGTGCGCATGGGTACCAGCGTCAACAGCCCCGGGGATGGCTTGTATACATGGGGTGGGCATGGCTGCAGCCGGCGCCCACCGCGCACACGAAGGACCCCATGGCGGCAATCAGGACCAAAGCCGGGATCGCTCGCCGTACGCTGCTCAAAGGTGCCGGGGTTGCGCTCGCCCTGCCGCTCTTCGAGTGCATGGCGCCGTTCCTGCAGGCGGGCGATGCCGGCACGAACGCGGCGCAGGTGCCGCGCCGCCTGGTCGCGATCGAGACCAACATGGGCATCATGCCGCAATTCTTCTTCCCGGAGAAGCCCGGGCGGGACTACGCGGCGACGGTCTACCTCGAGCGGCTCGCCGCGCATCGGCAGCAGCTGACGGTGTTCTCCGGGGTGAGCCTACCCGGAGTGACTGGCGGCCATGCCGCCGAACGCTGCTTCCTCACCGGCACCCCGCATCCCGAACGCGGCGGCTTCCGCAACTGGGTCTCGCTCGACCAGTTCGCGGCGGAGCGGCTCGGCAACCAGACCCGCTATCCCTCGCTCAGCCTGGCCATGACCAGCGAGGGCGGGCAGACGCTGTCTTTCACCCGCAGCGGCGCGGCGATCTCGGCGGAGCGCAGCCCGCACAAGCTCTACCAGCGCCTGTTCTTGCAGGGCAAGCCGGACGAGGTCGAGACGGCAGTGGAGGCGCTGCGCCAGGGCCAAAGCATGCTCGACTTCGTCGACAGCCAGGCGCACGCACTCTCCGCCACCCTGCCCGCGGCTGACCGCCAGCGCCTCGACCAGTACGCCACCTCGGTGCGCGAGCTGGAGCAGCGCCTGCACGCCGCCGAGGCCTGGGAATACCGGCCCAAACCCAAGGTCGCAGCCCCGGCGCCGCAGGACATCGATGACGGGCGCGAGTTCGTGCAGCGCACCCGCCTCTTCTTCGAGGTCATGAAGCTCGCACTGGAGACCGACTCGACGCGCATCATCACCCTCTTCGTCGACACCACGGTGATCCACAACATCACCCACCATGGCAACCGGCCCGAGGTCATCGCCGAGCTGCGCGCCAAGGAGGAAGCGCAGTTCGACGCCCTGGGCGGCTTCCTCAGCGCCCTCGCGCTCGCCAAGGAGCAGGGCCAGACGCTGCTCGACCGCACCATGGTGCTCTACGGCACCAACATGGGCAGCGCCAATTCGCACTCCAACGTCAACCTGCCGGTGCTCCTCGCCGGCGGCGGCTTCAAGCACGGGAGCCATCTCGCCTTCGACCAGCAGAACAATTATCCCCTGACCAACCTCTACCTCACCATGCTCCAGCGCCTCGGCTTCGAGGTGGGCGAATTCTCGACCTCGAAGGGCACCATGGCGGGGCTGGAGATGGCATGATCCGCCGCAGGCCCGGCACCCGGGCGCGGCTGCTGGGGCGGACGCGGCGGGCGCAGCTGACACTGCTGGCCGTGCTGCCACTGCTGGCGATGACCGGCCAGCTGGCGGGCGGCGAATCGGCGGGGCCGCCTTTCCTCGAGCGCCATTGCTCCGAATGCCACGATCACGAGACCCAGAAGGGCAACTTCGAGCTCGCCAGCGCCGGCGCGGATTTTGCCAAGCCAGACATCTTCTCGCGCTGGGTGAAGATCTTCGACCGCGTCGAAGCGGGCGAGATGCCGCCCAAGAAGAGCAAAACCCGCCCGTCGCTAGACGACACCGCGGCGTTCCAGGCCTGGGTGCGGCAGTCCCTGCTGCGCGCGGAGCGGGAACGCCGCTCCGCCGAGGGCCGCCGGCCCTTGCGCCGGCTGACCCGCATGGAATACGAGAACACCGTGCGCGATCTCTTCGAGATGCCCGGCATCCCGCTGATGAACGGCCTGCCCGCCGACGGCATGGCGCACGGCTTCGACAAGAACAGCGATGCGCTGGACATCTCCCATGTCAACCTCGCCAAATACGTGGAAGCCGCCGACCAGGTCCTCGACATGGCGATCGCCACCCAGCGACAGCCGCCGCTGCTGCAGCATTATCACATCTCGCTGGCCAAGAACTGCGGGCACATCCTCGGCAACGGCGACGGGGTCCTGCTGAAGGACATGAAGCCCGATCCGGAATATCCGCCCGCCGGCGAGCAGGGGCACATCGACCAGGGCGCGCACGAGCGCGTCGGCAGCTTCGAGCACGGCAGCACGGTCGGCCTGTTCCGCCATGAGGACGAATCCTTCAAGGGCTATTTCTACGAATTCGCCGCGCTCTATCCCGGCACCTACCACCTCAAGCTCTCGGTGTGGAGCTTCGGCTGGGACAAGGGAGGGGTGCTGCCCGCGCGCGGCACCGAGGCGGCCCGGCTGTCGGTGGTGCAGCTGAGCGAGGACGGGCGCGGCACCGGCCATCCCAGCTACGTGCTCGGCTATTACGATGCGCCCTCACTGAAGCCGCAGGTGCATGAGCTCGATCATTGGCTCAACTTCAAGGACACCATCGGCTTCAACACCGCGTCGCTGGCGCCGACTGCCAACTACAACCGCAAGGGCCGCGCCATGGCCTTCACCGGACCAGGCATCGCCTGCGACTACCTCGAGGTCGAGGGTCCGATCCACGCGGTGTGGCCGCCGCCGAGCCACCGCCTGCTCTTCGCCGAGCTGCCGTTGGGCGAATTCAAGCCGGCGGAGCATGCCGGCGTCCACCCTCCCCATCGGGCGGTGATCCGCCAGGAGACCCAGGCGCCGAACCGGCCCGATCCGGTCGCCGGGCTGTGGACGGTCACCAGCGCCGATCCGCGCGCCGACGCCGACCGCTTGCTGGCCGACTTCCTGCCCAAGGCCTTCCGCCGCCCGGTGCCGCCGGCGACGCGCATGGCCTATGCCGCCAAGGTCGCGGAGCGCTTGGCTGCGGGCGACTGCTTTGAACTGGCGATGCGCTGGGCCTACCGCGCCGCGCTCTGCTCGCCGGACTTCCTCTATCATGTGGAACCCTCAGGGCCGCTCGACGACCACGCCCTCGCCTGCCGACTCTCCTACTTCCTGCTCGACAGCCTGCCGGACGCTGGCCTGGCCTCCCTCGCCGCCGCCGGGCGCCTGCGCGAGCAGGGCGTGCTCGACCGCGAGGTCGACCGCCTGCTGAGCCAGCCGCATGCCGCGCGCTTCATCGAGGATTTCCTCGGCCAATGGCTGAAGCTGCGGCAGATCGCCGCCAATGATCCCGACAACAAGCTCTACCCCGAGTTCAACCCCTACCTCCAGGATTCCATGCTCGCTGAGACGCGGGCCTACTTCCGCGAGCTGATCGAGCGCGACCTCCCGGCCACCTACCTGGTCAAGTCCGACTTCGCCATGCTCAACGAGAAGCTGGCGGTCCATTACGGCATCCCCGGGGTGATCGGGACGCAGATCCGCCGTGTGGCCGTGCCGGCGGGCTGCCCGCGTGGACCGTTCCTCACCCAGGCGGCGATCCTCAAGGTCACCGCCAACGGCACCACCACCTCGCCGGTGCCACGCGGCGCCTTCGTGATGGCGCGCCTGCTCGGCAAACCGCCCGAGCCACCGCCGGCGAACGTCGCCGCGGTCGAGCCGGATGTGCGCGGTGCGACCACCATCCGCCAGCTGCTCGATAAGCACCGCTCCAACGCCACCTGCGCCGCCTGCCATGCCAAGATCGATCCCCCGGGCTTCGCGCTCGAGTCCTTCGACGTCATCGGCGGCGAGCGCACGCGCTACCGCTCGATCGGCAGCGGCGATGCCGCCCCGCGCGGATCGATCGACCCCTTCATCGGCATCGGCTTCAAGCTCGGCCTGCCGGTGGACCCCTCCGGTTCGCTGCCCGACGGGCGAACCTTCACCGGGGTGAAGGAATTCCAGGACCTGCTCGCTAGCGACGCCCCGCGGCTGCTCAGGAACCTCGCCGAGCAGCTGCTGACCTATGCCATCGGCACCGAGCTGGGCTTCGCCGATCGCGACGAGGTCGCCGACATCCTCATGCGCACGCTCTCGCACGGCGGCGGCGTGCGCACGCTGCTGCACGAGATCGTGCGCAGCCGACTATTCCAGACGAGATGAATGCCATGTCCCTGACCCGCCTCCTTCTCCTCCTCCTTCTCGTCGCCGGCGGCGCCGCCGCCGGCGAGGCCAAGCCGCCGACTACCACCACCTTCAAGGTGATCGGGCTGTGCTATCCCGAGCGGGTGGAGGACCTGCGCGCGCTGGTCCGGGCCAGGGACGATATCAAACTGGTGGAGGTGGATTACGACCACGGCCAGGCCACCTTCTCCTATGACGCCGCCCATATCTCGGGCGAGAGCATCTCCAATCTCGTCGGCAGCAAGGGCTTCGCCGTGCGCGCGCTCGAGCACATCCCGCCCGAACATCTTGCGCGGGTGGCGATCGCCATGGTCGGACTGGACTGCAAGGGCTGCGCCCTGGGCACCTACAACGCCATCGGCAGGATCGATGGCGTCGAGCGCGCCACCGTCGATCTCAAGGTCGGCTTGGTGGACGCCACCATCGACACCGCCAAGACCAACCAGGCCGCCCTCGAGGAGGCCTTGAAGAAAGCCGGGGTCACCCTCAAGCAGACAGCGGCGCCCAGTAAATAGGCAGGGCGCGCTGGGTGTTGCGCGGCACGGCACGGGCATAAGCGGTCGTATCAGGGCTCGGTGGCCGACCGTAGGCGTCTATGCGAGGACAATCAGGCGGGTTGGCGACGATGGGCGCGCTGGCTGGATCCTCATTTCCGCCGTCCAAACGCGGTGATCATCTCATCGACCTTCTTGGTCATGTCGTCGTTGGTGTCGATCGCCTTGAGTACCTCGAAGCCGTCCTTGGGCGTGCTCCTGAGGAAGATCAGGTAGGTGGCACCAATGTGCAAGTCGCTCTCGCCGTCGGGAAGGACCGGGCTGCGGCCATGCACGCGCAGCGACACCGTGAAATGGTCGGCTGGATCGCCGAAGAGCGGCTTGTCGACTTTGAGCTCCATCTCGGTCATGCGGTGCCCATTGGGCCCATCGGCCTCGATGGTGCCATACTTGGCGATGCCGCCGACGAAGATGACCGCGGCAGTGGAGGCTGCGGTCTCGACCGTGACGGCGCTGCCGGAGTAGTGGTGCTCGACTTCGATGGCGGCGAGGGCGGCGATGGCCCAGCACCAGGCGACGAGGGCCAGGGCCGCCAGACGCAGGCGGTGATGCCGGCGTTGGGCGCCCCGGGGTGCAAGCGCCATACGGACGTCGCGCCTGCCCACCACTGGACCGGACGGAGGACAACCGAGGAAACGGGGCATCGCAACTCCGTGGCGGGACATGCGGGAAGGAACGGTAGCGCCACTGCGGCCTCCCAGGTGCTACGGCAAGGTCAGGACAACGCTGGTGGAATTAGGTGCGGACATGACCACCTGCCTGCACCAGCCCAATATTCGCAAGTCTTTATGGGAATAACAATTACGGGGACGGTCCTGCTCTGCCGGTGCGGATCCGGGACCGCTTCTGCCTACAGGCGGCCAGGAGCCTTGGCTACGACCGGGACGTCCTTGAGCACGGGAGCGGACATCATGGGGACATAGCGACGATTCCAGCGCGAACGTCGATATCAGCGGTCGGGT
>JAYVMM010000472.1:0-4194 GCA_043758975.1 Planctomycetota bacterium
TGATCAGCTGCTGATCGCCGGTGATCTTGAGGATGGGTCGATAGGGGTTGATTGCGGAATCCAGGAGAGATGGTCCACGCGGCGGCCCGAGTTGGGCGAGGAGATCTGCCAGCACGGCCTTTCCCTCGTCGTCGTTCGCGGGCGAGGCACGCTTCCTGAATGGCCACCATTTGAACATCCTCGTGTTCTCCCCATGCCACGGTAGATGGGCGCGGCGCCCTGGCCATCATGAAGCGAATGGGCAGCGAGCGGGGTTGCCGCCGTCGCCCCTCCTCACCGTTCCAAAGCCCAGGAGCACGCGCTCCAGGTTCCCATGGACTGCCAGCACCCCGTCGCTACCGTCCACCTCTGACCTAATCGTGGCACCTGCACATAGCTGGAAACCGGCCTGATCCGGGAACCGAGCGGTGCCGACAGAGGAGATCTCCACCCGTGGACGTCGTGATGTCGCCGATGGAAACCGGTCGAGGCGCCGGGCCATGCTGATACCGCTGCGCACGGATGCGCCAGTCTACCACACGCCGTGGGCGACATTCGGCATCATCGCCGTCAATACGGCGATCCAGATGTGGTCGTCGGCGACCGACTACGAGTACAGCGTTGGCCTCATGCTCCATTACGGGACCATCGCTCCCTACCAATGGCTGACCAGCGTCTTCCTCCACGCCGGCTGGGGGCACCTGATCGGCAATATGATCTTCCTCTGGGTCTTCGGCTTGGTGGTGGAAGGGAAGGTGGGCTGGTGGCGCTTTCTCGCCATCTATGCCGGCATCGCGATGACATCCGGGATGATCGAGCAGCTGATCATGCTGGGCGGCCATAAAGGCTCGCTGGGGGCGAGCGGCGTCATCTTCGGGCTGCTCGCCATCACCATGATCTGGGCGCCCGATAACGAGATCGACTGCATGCTGCTGCTCTACGGGGCCCAGACCGTCGAGCTCTCGATCAAGACCTTCTGTGGGATCTACCTGCTGCTCCAAATGTGGTTCGCCAGCACTTCCGGGTTCAGCATGAGCTCCGAGGTGCTGCATCTCCTCGGCGCCGCCTGCGGCCTGCCGATCGGCATCCTCATGCTGAAGAAGGGCTGGGTCGATTGCGAGGGTTGGGACTGGTTCTCGCGCGCCGCCCGGCACCGCAGTCCGGCCAAGCCCGCCACGGGCGATCCCCGCGCAGCCATTCCGGCCCGCGACACCGCGGTGGACAATGCAGGTCGGGACGCCGAGCTCATCGCCTCATTCCGGGAGCTGATCGCGGGCGGCAGCAGCGAACCCGCACTCAGGCTCTGGACCACGATGGGCGCGGGGCGCGCGCGCATCCCGCTTACGGACCGCGCCGCCCTGGTCTGCCTCCTGGTCGACGCCCGCCAGGTCGAGGATGCCGCACCGCTCCTCGACAGCATCCTCGCTGAGGACCCCGGCCATCCACACGTGGGATTGCGCAAGGCCGAGCTGCTGATCCAGCAGCGCCGACCCGCCGCAGCGCTCGACGTCCTCAATGCCATCCAGGGACGCGTGCAGCCTGGACAGCAGGCCGAGCTGGCGGCTCAGCTGCGTGCGCGCGCCAGCGCACTGCAGGCGGAAGGCGTCTTGGAATTGGCATGACACGGTCCATGCGCGTAAGACTGCCTGGTCCCGTCCTTCGTCTCGTGTTGGGACTGGCGGTCGCAGGCGCGTTCGTGGGGTCAGCGGCTATCGGCGCTGATGGCGGCGGCCAACCGCCCTGGAGCGACGCGCAGGGCCGCTTCATCATGGCCATCACCGGCGATGCCCAGGGGATGTGGGTCGGGTGCGAGGGTCATGGCTGCTGGCAGAGCGATCAGACGGCATCGCGTTGGACGCCCTGGGCGGTCCCCCAGGAGTTGCTGAACGACAGCGTGCTCAGCCTAGTGGTCGATCGCCAGGGCCGCACCTGGGCGGGTTTGTCCCGGCATGGCATCGTCGTCCTGGCGCAGGGCGGCTGGCATCCGATTGCCGGTGACGCCGGGCCGGGCGGGTATCATATCACCGCGCTGGCGGTCAGCCCACTGGACGGCGCGGTCTGGATGGCGAGCGAGAACGGCCTGGTGCGGTACCAGGACCGCGGAGACTGGGAAGAGGTGGGAGGGGAAGGCACGGGCGAGACCGGTGGTCCGCCGTGCGGTGTACGCAGTCTGGCCTTCGCCGCCGATGGCCGGGTGTATGCCGCCACCCCGGCGCACGGGGTGTGGTCGGCGCTGCCGGCGGAGCACTATCGCCACTGGACGGTGACGCGCGGCCAGGACCCGATCCCTCCGATCGCGCTGGGTCCGGGCCTACCGTCCGACCTGGTGAACGCCGTCCTCGTCGCTGGTGACGGGACGGTGTGGGCGGCCACCGATCTGGGTCTGGCCTGGAGCCATGATGGCGGAACCACCTGGGAGCATCGCTGCGGCCAGGATTGGCCCGCACTCGCCAAACGTCCGGCACCGGCGGAGGTGGCCCTGCTCGCCGAAGATTACTGCACCTGCCTCCATGACGCCGGAGCCGGGAAGCTGTGGATCGGCCATCGCCAGGCGGGGGTCGAGATCCTCGATGTCGCTACCGGCACGCTGATGCCGGTGGTGGCGAGTGGTGGAAGCGACTTTGCCCGCGTCATCGCCTCCGGCGCCGCGGGCCTGCGCATGATCGGCACCTACGGTGGCGGCGTGGTGAGAGCCTCGGTGACCGAGTCCGCCGCGCCTCCTGCGCTTGCGGCACCCGTGCTGTCAGCACCCTTGGCAGAGGCGGACCACCGCACGCCGGCGGTTGGTCAACCGCCCTCCGCCATGATACCTGCGCCCGCTCCACCACCGGATGCGGCCCAGCTGCGTGCGGCATTGCGCCAGGTGCTCGCTCTGCGTCCCTATCCGCCCCGTCCGCCAGCGCCGATGGCGCTGCCCCTGGCGGACGATTGGCGCACGCGCGGTGACTGGCTGGGCCGCTATGGGCGCTATTGGGCCTGCCTGGCGGCGATCCGCTCGCCGCGGGACTGCGTGTGGGGGGCCGGTGGGGATGCGGTGCGCTATGCGGTGATGGTGGGGCCCCGCCATCGCCAGGTCGAATCGCAGCGCTACTGGATCCAATGGCTGCATACCGACAATCCCAAGGTGCTGGAGATGCCGCCGCTCTACCTGCACCAGCAGGTTGCCTTGGGCCTCAATGACTGGCAGCATGGCCGGCGGGAGTCGGAGTGGAACGACATGGGGCACAGCTATCCGCCGAGCGACCTCGGCCCCTCCTTGGTCTGCAATGTCACCATCCCGGGCCGCACTATGGTGCTGTCGCTCTACGACTACAACAAGGACGGCCACGACGGCTCTAACCGCTGGCGCGACTATCAGGTGCTCCTGCGCCGCATGCCCGATGGCCTGGACCTCACCACGCCCGAGGGCGATCAGCCGTGGCCGCTCCTGGCGAGCGGTCGCATCACCGATTTCTGGGATGGCTGCTATCAGCGCTATCTCGTGCGCGGACCGATGACCCTCTCCATCGCGGTCGAACGCAACCATTCCTTCAATACCATGCTGACCGCGGTCATGCTGGATGACTGCGGTGAATACCCCGATCCCTACTGCCAGCAGGGCCCGCCGGAGCTCGCGCCCGTGAACCAGACGATCGCCCCCAGCGCCGACGCGGTGGCGGATTCCGGGCTCGCGCGTGCGCTGACCACCGCGCTGGAGCAGGTGCAGGTCACCTATCCGCCGTGGTGGACCGCCCATGCCCGACCCCTCTATGCGCTGGCGAGCCGGTGGTATGCCGTCGATGGCCGCCAGGCTTCCCCGGCGGATCAGCTCGCTGCGGCCACGTGCAGCTACCGGTTGGACGATTTCCCAGCGTGGGAAGCAGCACAGCATGCCGCGGGCCTGCGCACCGTGCGTGACATCGAGAAGGCTCTGCGCTGGGATGGCTCCAGCCCGACCGAGGGTCGCGGACGGGCGGCGGTGAGCGACTTCCTGCAGGGGAAGCAGCATGCCATCTCGGATCAGTTCGGCAGCATGCGCACGGAGCCGCCGGCGGCTCCGGCAGCCAAGACGGGGACCAACGATTTTTGAAGCGCGGCACAACACCTTTTGAGGTGACGACCATGCGGTGGCCTCGTTCCGGCATTGATTACACACCTACCATGTGTATAGTCCAGCAATGATCCTAAACGCCGCGATAGCCGCATCGGATCCCGCAAGGTACCTGTATCGATTTG
>JAYVMM010000473.1:0-2368 GCA_043758975.1 Planctomycetota bacterium
TCGATGGCGTTGAGGATCAGCTTGGCCACGGACTGGCGGATGAGGAAGCGTTCGCCGCGGATGCGCTGGGAGGGTGCGATCGACAGCGTGACGTTCAGCGCCTTCGCCACCAGCAGGGGACGGAGGCTGTCGATGACGTCCTCGACCAGCTGAAGCGCAGCGATATCGCCGGATTCGAGCGTCGCCGGGGTCCGCCGTTCCAGGGCGGCCAAGTGCAGGAGCATGTCCACCAGCGACTGCAGGCGGCGGGTTTCCGCCTGGATGTTGGCGAGGAAGCGCTGGCGTTCGGCAGCCGGGGGATCCTCGTGCAGCAATTCGGCGGCGCCACGTATCGCCGACAGCGGGCTCTTCATCTCATGGGTCAGGGTCTGCACGAACTGCTCGATGTAGGCGCGCCCGTCCAAGGCGGTGCGGAGATCGGTGAAGACCTTCGCGAGTTCGCCGAATTCGTGCCTGCCCAGGCTGGGAACGGTGGAAGCCTTGCCGGCTTTGACCTCCTGGACGTGGCGGATCAGCCGATGGATGGGCCGGGTGATCAGCCACGTCCCCAGCACCGCCATGGCAACCATCGCCAACGCGATGACCACGCCGCCGAACACCAGGTTGGAGCGCGCAGCATCGAAGAAGACCGAGAAGCTGTCCACCGGCTTGCTCACGGTCAGGACCCCCGAGGAGCGTGCCGGCAGCCTGGATCGGGGCGGCGACATGCAGGACGGCGGTGCGCGGGTCGCTGGGATCGGTGCGTGTGGCGCGCGCGCCGTATTGGCCGTGGAGGGTGCGGGCCACGTCATTCCAGCGCGCATGGTCCTTGCCCACCTCGCCAGGCCCCTGGGAATCGTAGAGCACGATCCCCTGGTCGTCAGTGATGCAGACGTCCATGGCGATGGAGGTCTTGGCGAGGGGGTAGATCCTGGCGTTCAACTCCCGGCTCTTCGCACCGCCCATGGCGGACGCCAGACCAGTGATGGCAAGGTGGTCGCCGGTCGCCTCCGTGGCGATCCAGGCTGCCAGGCTGGTGGCGGTGTCGACCATGGACTCCTCCATGGCCTCCTGGTAGCGCGGCCGCAAATGATCGACGGTGCGGGCGATGAGCAGGCAGAAGCCCCAGGCGGCGATGGCCATGACCGCGAGGGCCAGGCGCCAGCGCAGGCTCATTCTGCGACCTTGAGCGAATAGCCCTCGCCACGATGGGTCTGGATCGGATCCGGATCGCTGCGCACCTGCCTGAGCGTCGCTCGCAGGGTCTTGATGTGGGTATCGACGGTGCGATCGAAGCTCGCGTCGGGCTCCTCCCACGCGAGATCGAGCAGCTGGCTGCGGGAGAACACCCAGCCGGGCCGGGAGATGAATGCCTGGAGGATCCGGAATTCGTAGCGCGAGAGGGCGAGGGGAGCGCCATGGTAGCGCACCAGCCGGCGCGGTTCATCGACATCGAAGGCGGTCACGGTCGCCACCGGCGCGGTTGTGGATGCGCTGGTCGTGCGCGCCGTCCTGCGCAGGACGGCCTTGACGCGAGCGGAGACGTCGCGCGGGCTGAACGGCTTGACCACATAGTCATCGGCACCGATCTCCAGGCCGACCACGCGGTCGATCTCAGCCGCACGGGCAGTCAGGAAGATCACGGGAACGCCGGACGAGGTGCGCAATTCACGGCAGAAATCGAAGCCGCTCCCGTCGGGCAGGCCGACGTCGAGGACCACCAAGTCGAAGGCGATGCCGGCCTTGCGGGCGGCATCCAGGGTTGCGCATGCCACCACCTCCATGCCTTCCGTCTTCAGCGCATAGGCCAGGGCATCGGCAATGCCCGGTTCATCCTCCACCACCAGGATCCGATGCCTGGCGCCATCCTAGCGCAGCTGAGCCCAGGCGGCAACGAGGTACAGCGGGCCCGTGACTGGCCATGCCACCGCTTCCTGGAACGGACCGCGAGGACCGGGCACCGGACGGGATGATGCCGGGCGCTGCGCGACGAATGCCCTCAAGGCGGAATGAGGTTGATCTGCGAATTCGCCTCAGTTAACGCTATCCCGCAGATTTCCGACTGCTGATTCGTGCGGGAACCCGCGGCCAGGGCGATTCCTAGCCCGAGTTAGTTGGCGAGCAGGCGAAAGCCGCCGTTGCTGAAGAACGGCAGCGGTACGCGATACCCGCGAGGAAATTCGAGTCCTCGCTATTTGGAGTGGGTTGACGGTAAATTCAGCTTACCGGCAATGAGGTAGAGTATAGTTATCGCCAAGGGTTTGCTGAGCCCGCGCCGCAGGCATGCACTCTGCGAATTGCGGCGATCATAGCCACCGCCGAAGGCGGCGCGAAGCGCCCTTGACGCCGAGCACTGAGGACAGACTGAACGATGGCGAAGGGGCCGAAT
>JAYVMM010000474.1:0-20091 GCA_043758975.1 Planctomycetota bacterium
GAACGATTGACGTTGATCGCCGGATAGATGCGTTTCTCGGCCATGCGGCGATCGAGGTGGATCTCCATGTTGCCGGTGCCCTTGAATTCCTCGAAGATCACCGTGTCCATCAGCGAGCCGGTATCGACGATCGCGGTGGCCAGGATGGTGAGCGAACCGCCATTCTCGATTTTGCGCGCCGCGCCGAAGAACTGCTTGGGCTTGATCAGGGCGTTGGAGTCGATGCCGCCCGAGAGGATGCGCCCGGAGTTGGGCGCCTCGGTGTTGTAGGCGCGCGCCAGGCGGGTGATCGAGTCGAGCAGGACGACCACGTCCTTGCCGCGCTCGACCAGGCGCTTGGCCTTGTTGATGACCATCTCGGCGCATTGCACGTGGCGCGAGGCCGGCTGGTCGAAGGTCGAGGCCACCACCTCGCCGCGCACGCTGCGCTGCATGTCGGTGACCTCCTCGGGGCGCTCGTCGACGAGCAGCACGATGAGCACCACCTCGGGGTTGTTGGTGGCGATCGCCTTGGAGATCTTCTGCATGTACACCGTCTTGCCGCACTTCGGCTGGGCGACGATCAGTCCGCGCTGGCCCTTGCCGATGGGCGAGACCAGGTCGATGATGCGCAGCGAATAGTCGGTGGGGTCGTTGGGCAGCTCCATGAACAAGCGGTCGTGGGCGTGCAGCGGGATGAGGTGCTCGAAGTCCTGCACCGGGGTGCGCTTGTTCTCCGGCTCACCCATCACGGTGTGGATGCCGAGCAGCTGCGGGCAGCGCTCGTTGCCGCGCGGGGCGCGCGCAGTCCCGCTCACCTGCATGCCGGCCTTGAGGCCGAAGCGGCGGATCTGCGGGTTGGCGATGAAGGTGTCGGTGGCGACCGCGAGGTAGCCGTTGAGCGCCGAGCGGATGTAGGCCTGCTCGCCCTTGACCAGTTCGATGAAGCCCTCGACCAGGATCTCGTCCTGGCGCCCGCCGGCGACGCGGCGCAGGATCTCGCAAATGAGGTCGTGCTTCTTCAGCCACTTGACGTCGCGCACCTCGTAGCCATCGGCCTCGGCCTGGAGGTCGGGCAGGATGCGTCTGAGGTAGTCGTCGAGATTGATCTTCACCGGTGGGCGCTCGCCGGGCTGCGGCGGGCGCTCGCCCTGCAGCTGACGGTCGCCGCCCTGGCCCTGCGGCGGGCGGTGGCCGTCGTGGCCGCGGGCGAAGTCGCGCTGGTCGCGCGGACCGCGCTGGTCCTGGCCGCGCTGGTCGTGTGCGCGCTGCTCGGGACGGTGCTCGGGGGCGCGCGATTCGTCGCCGCCGCGCGCGGCGCCGTCGAGGCCCTCCTCGCCGTTCTGGGCGTCCTCGCCATCGTCGCCTGACGGCGGCGCTTCGACTGCCTGCCGGCTCTTGCGCAGGGCCACCAGGTCGACGCCGAGCTGTCGCGCGAGGATGGTCTTGGCATAGGCGGCGAGCAGCGCGGGATCGCCGCTATTGTCGACCGCGAGGTTGCAGGCCTTGCGCCGGGCGTCGGCGTCGCCGAGTGCGGCTTCGCGCCGGGTCAGCTCGGCCTCGTCCCAGCCGCGGTCGGCGACCCGGCCCATGCGCGCCGCGCGCGGGGCGCGCACGTAGTTCGAGGTGGTGCACAGCTCGCCGAGGCCGAGTTCGTGCAGCAGAGCGCCGTCGATGACCACGAAATTGCCGGCCTTCTTGACCAGCAGCTTGGCGCGTGCGCTGAGCTTGGGGTGGACGATGGTGTTGAGCTTGGCGGTGGCGTCGGCGCTGGCGAAGGCCTTGGCGGCGAGCTTGCGGCGGTCGATGCCGCCATCGTCGCCGAGGATGTCCTCGCCGAATTCCTTGACCAACGACTTCTTCACCGGCGGGGTCTCGATCAGCTCGTGGCCGATCTCGTCGAGCACCACCAGCTGGGCGCCCAGGCCGACCAGCTGGCGCGCGAGGGCGCTCTTGCCGGCGCCCGGCTCGCCGGTGATGCCGATCACCACCACCTTGTCGGCGGGGACCTTGAGCGCGGGATCACCGCCTGCGGCCTCCGGGGCGGTGCCGTTGGCGGCGCCCGCCGGGGCGGGCGCGCCGACCGGCTCGCCCTGATCGCCCCGGTCGCCGTCGCGATCGCGATCGGCGGGGTCGAAGGCCGGCGCATCCTGGCCGCGCGCCGGGGCCTCCTGGTGCCCGCCGTGGTCATCGCGGCGGCGATGGCGGTTGCGGCTGAAGGAGCGGGAGTTGTTTTTGCTGTTCATGGTGTCTCGATGGCGATGCGTGGCGGGAAAGGGGCGCGCCGGGAGCGCGGGGTGGCGACCGGCCCGGAGAGGGCGGGTGCGCAGGGAAGGCTGCAGGCGGCGGCGGTCATCTCAGCTGACCTCGAGCCAGGAATCGCCGCGGCGTACCGCGGCGACCAACGGGATGTCGAGCTTCCAGGCTTCGGCCATGGCCAGGTGCAGGGCCTGCGCGGCGGCGTCGGCGACGCCGCGGTCGGCCTCCACCACCAGCTCGTCGTGGATCTGCAGCACCAGCTGGGCGCCGGGCGGGAGCATGGCATCGCAGCGCAGCATGGCGCGCTTGATGAGGTCGGCGGCGCTGCCCTGGATGGTGCTGTTGAGCGCGACGCGCTCGCCCTGCAGGCGCTCGTTGCGGTTGCCGCTGCCGAGCTGAGGGATGTAGCGCCGGCGCCCGGCCATGGTCTGGGCGTAGCCGATGCGGGCGGCCTCGGCGATCACGCCCTCGATATAGGCGCGCACGCTGGCGAAGCGCGCGAAGTAGTCGTCGATGAAGCGCTGCGCCTGCGCGCGCGGGATGCCCAGCTGCTGCGACAGCCCGAATGCGGTCTGGCCGTAGATGATGCCGAAGTTCACCGCCTTGGCGGCGTTGCGCTGGGCGGGGGTGACCGCCGCCTCCTCGATGCCGTTGACCTGGGCGGCGACGAAGCGGTGGATGTCGGCATCGCCGGCGAAGGCGGCGCGCAGGGTGGCGTCGTGGGAGAGATGGGCGAGCACGCGCAGCTCGATCTGGCTGTAGTCGGCGGCGAGGAACACCCGCCCGGGTGCGGGCACGAAGGCGGCGCGGATCTCGCGTCCGAGGTCGCTCTTCTTGGGGATGTTCTGCAGATTGGGGCTGTCCGAGCTCACGCGTCCGGTCTCGGTGCCGGTCTGCTTGAAATTCGAGTGGATGTGCTGGTCGGCGGGACTGATGTAGTCCGGCAGCCTGACCAGGTAAGTGCCGATGAGCTTGGCCAGCGAGCGATGCTGCAGCAGCAACTCGGGCAGCTCGTGGAGGTGGCGTAGCGCCTCGAGCACGCTGGCATCGGTCGACGGCCCACTGCTCGTCTGCGAGATCACCGGCAGCTTGAGTTTGGTGAAGAGCAGCTCGCGCACCTGCAGTGGGCTGGCGGGGTTGAAATTCGCGCCCGCCACCACGCGGATGCGCGCGGTGACCTGCTCGAGGTACTGCTCGAGGTGGCGCTGGGTCGCGGCCAGGGTCTCGCGGTTGACCCCCACCCCGGCGCTCTCCAGACGTGCCAGGCAGAGCGCGAGCGGAACTTCCTGGGTGCGGTAGACCTCGAGCAGGGAGGCCTCCGCGAGCTTGGCCTCGAGCACGTCGGCGAGGCGCCAGCAGCACTGCGCGTCCTCGCAGGCGTACTGCGCCACCGTCGCCACCGCCACCTCGGCCATGGTCTGCCCGGCCTTGAGGTCGATCACCGCGCTGGTGGGGATCTTGTCTTCGCCGAGGAAGCTCTTGGTCAGGTAGTCGAGCCCATGGCTCTCGCGTCCGGGGTCGAGCAGCCAGCTCGCGAGCATGGTGTCGCCGTCGAGGCCGCGCACCGCGCAGCCGTGCGCGGCGAGCACCCTGAGGTCGTACTTGGTGTTCTGCCCGACCTTGCGCACGCGCTCGTCGGCGAGGAAAGCCGCGACCAGCGGCTGGGCCTCCTGCCAATCGACCAGCGCGTGGTCCAGCCCGAGCAGGGGCAGATAGGCGGCGGCGCGCGCGTCGGCGCGCCCACCAGCCTGCCCGCAGGCGAAGCTGATGCCCACCAGGCGGGCGGTGAGCGGATCGAGGCCGGTGGTCTCGGTGTCAATGGCGCAGCGTCCGACCGTGCGCGCCTGCTCGAGGAAGCCGGGCAGCTCCGCCAGGGTGAGGATGCGGTAGGGCGCATCGCGGCTGGCGGGCTGGGCGGGGGAGGGGAAGAAGCGTGCGCGGCTGAAGCCGAAGGAGGCGTAGACCGCTTGGTCGCAGGCAAAGGCGCGATCGACAGCCAAGTTCTCGAAGCGCGGCAAGTCGGGCACCTCGACCAGCTGGATGAGCTGGCAGGTGAGCGCCGCCTTGGGCTTGAAGGCCTCGACATGCTCGCGCTGCTTGCCCTTGAGCTCGTGGCTGTGGCTGAGCACGGCGGCAAGGTTGTCGTACTGCGCCAGCAGCTTGGTTGCAGTCTTGGGTCCGACCCCGGTGATGCCCGGGACGTTGTCGGCGCTGTCGCCGATCATGCACAGGTAATCGATCACCTGGTCGGGGCGGATGCCCTTCTCGGCGAGGAGTTCAGGCGGACCGCGCAGCAGATCCTTGGCCGGATCCCAGGTGCGCACCTGCGCCGAGAGCACCTGGTCGATGTCCTTGTCCTTGGTGCACAGGCGCACCTGCATGCCCTGCGCCTCCGCGCCCCGGGCGAGGGTGGCGATGACATCGTCGGCCTCGAAGCGCGGCACGCGCAGCATCGGCACCCCGCTCGCCTGGCACAGCGCGAGCACGTCGGGGAGCTGCGTAGCGAGCTGTTCCGGCATGGGGTCGCGGTGCGCCTTGTAGTCGGGGAAGATGTCGTTGCGGAAGGTGGCGCCGCTGTCGAACACGCAGGCCCAGTGGGTCACCTCGGCATTCTCGCGCAGCTGCTTGAACAGGCTGGCGAAGGCGTAGGTCACGCCGGTCGGCCGCCCGCCGGGACCCAGCAGGGGGGGCATGCCGAAGAAGTATTTATAAGCGTAATAATGGCCATCGATGATGACCAGGGTAGCAGCCGGCATGAAGTCCCGGGGGAAGGTGCGGAGGACGGGCGGCGGGCGAACGGGCGACGCCAGGCTCCGCGGCGCGACACGACGAAATTCTGAAGGGGGAAGAGCGCGTTGGGCTTTGGACGTACGGTGCGGAGCGATTCCGTGCCGATCACTGGGCGGGCCAACCACGCTCCAGGAGGCGCGCACGCATTCGCGTGCGACCCACCCCTCATAGGTCGCGGTGGGCACCATGTCAACTGGCAAGTCGCCACTGTGCGGCTGGCGGCGCTTGCACCCGGCCTCCCGGTTGGACCCTGCCGGCATGGACGAGCCCCTCGCCGCGCTGATCCCGGGCACCCCGGTCGCAATCCAACTCACCGATGGCAGCCACCATCACGGCCTGGTGCACCAGCAAGGCGGCGGCTGGCTGCACCTGCTCACCCCCGCCGGTGCGGTGCTGGTCAATCTGGCGCAGGTGGCGCTGATCCAGCTCGCGCCCGCCCTCGCCGCCGCGCCTGCGCCCATCGACCACCCGCGTCCGCGCCCGGTGTCCAAGGACATCCCGGTCAAGGTCGGCAGCCGCGCCCCCGGGCGCCCGTGGCAGGACGCCGACCTCAAGCAGCTCGCCGATGGCTTCCTCGAGGGCAGCACCGAGACCCAGCTCAGCGAGCGCTTTCACCGCACCCGCGCCCAGATCCGGCTGCTGCGCCAGGGCTTCGAGTGCGCGCGCGGCACCATCCCTGAGGATGAGGCCAACGATATCGCGCGCACCTGGATCGCGCGCTGGCGGCGGGTGCTGGCGGGCGCGCAGTGAGGCCCCTGCGCAGTTTCCAGGCGGGCGATCTGGCGCTGGCTTTTCCAGTCCGCAGCGGATCCAATGGCGTGCCGTCAGCCGACCACCCTGTGCGCGAGGAACCATGCGCCGTCACAGCTCCCTGAGCACCGTCCTGGTCCTTGCCGTGCTCGCCGCTTGCACCGCACCGGCGCAGGCGGCGAGCGTCGCTGAACTGCTCCAGCAGGTCGACCAGCAGCTCAAGCCGGACGAGATCGCCGAGCCGGGGAGCACGGTGCGGGCCAAGGCCATCGGCGCCCTGGTCGGCGAGGAGCTCGGCCTGGCGCCCACCGAGCTGCTCGAGCTGCGCCTGGCCGAGGCCGAGGCTTGGCTCGACGCCGGGCGCGTCGATGAGGTCGAATCCCGCCTTTCCGCAGTGCTCAAGTCCCCACAGCTCACCCCCGTCCTGCGCGAGCGCGCCGGACTGGCGTGGGTGGCGGCCTGGCAGCAGCAATGGCGCAAGTCGGACAAGCCGGGCGAGGTCGCCGAGGTGGCGACCGAGCTCAAGCCGTTCGGCGACCTCGGCGGTCACGTCGCCGCCCGCGCCCACACCGCCGAGGCGCGTCGCCAGCTGGCGCTCAAGCACCGCGACGGGGTGCTTGAGCACTACGACCAGGCCCTGGCCCTGCTCAAGGACGCCAAGCCCGGCGAGCGTGTGCCGATCTATTCGCTGCGCATGCTCGCGATGGAGGAGCTCGGGCGCAAGCCGGAGGAGGTGCAGGCGTGGATGCAGGCGCACAGCACCGATCCCGCCGCCGCCGAGGTCCTCGACAGCGCGATGACCGACAGCCAGAAGCTGATCGGACAGCCCGCGCCGGCGCTCAAGCTCAAGCGCCTCGACGGCACCCCCGGCGAGATCGACCTCGCGAGCTATCGCGGCAAATTCGTGATGATCGACTTCTTCGCCACCTGGTGCAAACCCTGCGAGGGGGTGGCGCCGGTGATCTCGGCGGTGGCCACCCGCATGGCGGCCAAGGGCATGGTCACCATCGGCGTCAGCCTGGACACCAAGGACACTCTGCCCAGCCTGGCCGGCTGGATCGCCAAGCATGGCATCTCCTACCCGATCATCGGCGAGGGCCTGGGCTGGGACGGTGAGACCGACAAGGCCTGGCACATTGACGCCATCCCGTCGCTGCTGCTGATCGGCCCCGACGGGCGCATCGCCTCAAACGAGCTGCTCGCCGCCACCGCTGACGAGACTGTGCGCAACATCGAGGGCGCGCTCGCGCCGCCCCCGGCGGGCCCTCCCGGCGCGCCGGCGAACGGTGCAGCGCCCGCCGGCAAGCCCGCAGCGCCCGCCGGCCTGCCGGGCTTCGTGCCATGAACCGTGCTCGCCATGGCGGGACGCTCAAGAACCTGGTGGTGCTGCTGACGGTGATGATGGTGGGGGTGTTCACCTGGGCGACGATCGCCAACTCGCGCCGCGTCGGCGAGCTCTGCATCCGCCCGAACGACATCGACTGGTGGTTCATGAGCGTGCCGCAGGGCAAGCAGGAGGGGGTCCACACCCAGTCGATCATCGACGAGGCCAAGCACCTCGCCGACCTCGCCGAGGACAAGCTGTGGGGCAAGGGCGGGGTGATCGAGCGCTGCGAGGCCTGGTGGCAGGGGCGCCAGGGGCGGAGCGCGCCGGCGGACGACGGCGCCAGCGCGGAGCGGCAGCGCTGCGAGAAGCGCTTCACCGAGGCCGAGGGCGAATTCCGCAGCGGCCTTGACTCCTACAAGCGCGCCGCGCCCGGGGCGCACGGCGGCGCCACCGACAAGCGCGCGGCGGCGCTCGATGCGCGCACCCGCTTCCTCCACGCCCACGACCTGCTGGCCACCACCATACCGGCCTATGAGGCGCTCGGCGACTACGATAAGGCGCGCGCCAAGAGCGCGCACCAGCTCCTCGATTACACCCAGGAGCTGCTCGCGATCACCGCCGCGAAGTGAGCGCCGGGGTGGCGCTTCCGCGCGAATCCGTCGGGGATTCCCCCTGTGCACCGTCGGCCTAGACCGGTTGCAGCAGCACCACCACCTGGGCCTGGATCGCTCGCCGCTCGCCGACCGCGTCGAGGCCTTCGTTGGTGCGCGCCTTCAGCCCGACCCGCCCGAGCGGGAGGTGGACGAGCGCGGCGATGCGCTCACGCATGGCCGCCTTGAAGGGGGTCAGGCGCGGCTCCTGGGCGATGACGTTGATGTCGAGATTGCTCACCCGCCACGGCTTGAGCGCGGGCAGCGCCAGCACCTCGAGCACGAATTCGCTGGAGTCGCGCCCGCGGTGGCGCGGGTCGCTGTCGGGGAAGATCTCGCCGAGGTCGCCGGCGCCGACCGCGCCGAGCAAGGCGTCGCACAGCGCGTGCAGCACCACGTCGCCGTCGCTGTGCGCGATCACGCCATAGGGGCAGGGGACCAGCACCCCAGCGATGACGATGCCCCTGCCACCTTCCAGGCGGTGGATATCGTAGCCGATGCCGACGCGGTATTCGTGCCCCATGGCGGACCGGCCTCAGCGCCCGCGCGCGGGGTGAGCGCCGGGTTGTTGCGCGCTCACTTGGCCAGCCTGGCCTGGTAGTCCGCCGTGCTCAAAAGGCCGCCCAGGGGGGCGGCGCCCGCGCAGCGCACCTGGGCGAACCAGCCGGCGCCCAGGGGGTCGCTGTTGACCAGCTCGGGCTGGTTGCGCAGCGCCTCGTTGACGGCCACCACGGTGCCACTGACCGGGCTGTAATAGTCGTTGACCGATTTGACCGATTCGATCTCGGCGCACGGCTTACCCTGGCTGAGGGCGGCGCCGACCTTGGGCAGCTCGACGTGGATGACGTCGCCGATCTCGCCGGCAGCGAAGCTGGACAGCCCGATGACGATCACCGCGCCCTCCTGGCGGGCCCATTCGTGCGTCGGGAGATACGATTCGCTCATGATGGTTCCTGCGCGCTCGGTGGTGCGCCCACCATGGGGCTGCGGCGGGCGCTGGCAAGGCTCCCCGCCGCTCGGCGCGCGCGCGTCCGCACCCCCGGTTCTCGGCCCCGGGCAGGCCACGGCGCGTGTGTGAAGAGGCGGCGGATTGCCCGCGCGAGGGGCATTGTCGCACCGGTTGCGCAAGGGTACGGTTGACAAGTGCATGCGCGGGCATCCGCTCATGGTCGCCGGTGCGGTTGACGCCGGCGCACCGCGCTGTTCATCGTCAACCGCCCAGTAGGATCGGATTCGTGGCAACTTCCAGCGCCAACGGCACTGAACTCGACGAGGACTTCCGCTACGGTCAGCTGGCCATCGAGGGCCGCCTGATCAGCCCGGACCAGTTCGATGCCGCCATGGACAAAGTGCGCGAATCGCGCAAGCCCCTGGCCGAGGTCCTGGTGTCCGAGAACACCATCGACCTCACCACCGCCGACCGCCTGACCAAGGCCCTGCGGCGTATCGTCCGCGATGAGCGCGCCAAGAGCGAAGGCGGCATGCTGGTCAAGAAGCAGATCGGCGGCTACAAGTTGATCCGGCGCATCGGCGAAGGCGGCATGGGCGAGGTCTACCTCGCCGAGCAGCTCACCATGCACCGCACGGTGGCGCTCAAGATCCTGCACAACAAGTGGGCCGACGACGAGGAGTTCCGCAAGCGCTTCCTGCTCGAGGCGCGCGCGGCGGGCAAGCTCTCGCATCAGAACCTGATCCAGGTCTACGATGTGGGCAAGTACCAGGGGAAGTACTACTTCTCCATGGAGTTCATCGATGGGGTGACGGTCGAAGACCTCATCCGCCACGAGGGCGCGATGCCGGTGGACAAGGTCATCGACATTTGCATGCAGGTGTGCCAATCGCTGAAGTACCTCGCCGTACACAACATCGTCCACCGCGACATCAAACCGGCCAACATCATGGTGACCAAGGATGGCACGGTGAAGCTCGGGGATTTCGGCTTCATCCAGTCGGTGTGGGACGCCGAGCTGATGCAGGAGGGCACCACCATCGGCACGCCCGACTACATCTCGCCCGAGCAGGCGCGCGGCGAGCGCAATCTCGACGTGCGCAGCGATATCTATTCGCTGGGCGCCTCGCTCTTCCACATGCTCACCAGCAAGACGCTGTTCTCCGGCTCGTGCAGCAAGGTGATGCGCGACCACATCGAGACCGAGCCGCCAAGCCTCGAGGACCTGCGCAAGGACCTGCCCAAGGACCTCATGCGCATCATGCGCAAGATGACGGCCAAGCAGCCGATCGACCGCTACCAGTCCCCCGACGAGGTGATCAAGGACCTCGAGCTGCTGCGCATCGACGTCGCCTCCGGGCAAGGCGCGCTGCCCGCCTCGCGCAGCCAGATCCTCAACGTCATCACCGCGGAGAAGGAGCGCATCGCCTCGCTCGAGGACGATTTGCAGGGCAAGAACGCCAAGATCGCCTTCTGGGTGATCGCGACGATCAGCGGCTGGCTGGCGGCGTTCACCTTCTACATCATGTGGATGAGTCACCCCGGCAAGTAAGACGCCGCGCCGGCGCGCTGGGCGCAGTGGGTGGTACCGCCGGGCCTGCATGGGCCATAATACTTGCCCGCACCGGCGCGACAGGCTAAGCTCCGATCATGATCGAGCTGGTCTTCCTCACCGGAGCGCGCGCAGGCGAAGTGGTGCCGGTGACGAAGAACCTGATCGGGGGCCGCAGCCCGGACTGCTCGCTCGAGGTGCCCGATCCCAACGCCAGCCGCCAGCACGCGCGCTTTCTGTGGGACGGGGCCGAGTTGACCGTCGCCGACAACGGCTCTTCCAACGGCACTTACGTCAACGACCAGCGCCTGGCGGCGCCGATCAAGGTCAACCACGGCGACGTGGTGCGCCTCGGCGAGACGCGCATCCGCGTGCAATCGCGCAACCGCCAGGATCAGAATTCGAGCTCCATCTTCAGCTTCAAGGAGGCGGAGGCCGACCTCAGCCAAAGCATCGTGCTGTCGGTCTCCGAGATCCGCACCCAGACCCAGAGCGTCGAGGTGCTCTCCGCCCGTCTCAACGCCATCATCCAGGTGTCCAAGGCGCTCGCCAACATCTCCCAGCTCGAAAAGGTGTTCGGCGGCATCATCGAGCGCATGTTCGACGTCTTCCCGCAGGCCGACCGCGGCTTCCTCATGCTTGGCACCGAGGCCGGCAAGCTCGAACCCAAGGCGATGCGCCAGCGCGGCAAGGCCGAGACCGAGAACCTCAGCGTCTCCAACACCATTTGCCGCAAGGCGCTCGAGTCCAAGTCCGCCTTCCTGTTCAACAGCCAGAACGCCGGCGAATTCGATCAAAGCCTGTCGATGATCGCGCTGCGCATCAGAAGCGCGATGACCATCCCGCTGATGGTCAATGACGAGATCCTCGGTCTGCTCCAGATCGACACCCCGGACAGCAAGCGCGCCTTCACCCTCGAGGACCTCCAGCTCGCGGTCGCGGTATGCCATCAGGCTGCCATCGCGCTGCACAACGCCCAGCTGCTGCAGCGCGTCGATGCCGAAGCGACCATGCGCAACAACCTCAAGCGCTTCCTCCCCGGGCCGCTCGCCGAGCAGGTCGCCTCGGGCAAGCTCAACATGGACCTCGGCGGCAAGAACTACCTCGGCACCATCCTGTTCTCCGATATCATCGGCTTCACCAGTCTGTCCGAGACCCTCGCCGCCGACGCGCTGGTCGCGTTGATGAACCGCTATTTCGACCGCATGGTGCCGTGCATCGAGCTGAATGGCGGCTCGGTCGACAAGTTCATGGGCGATGCGATCATGGCGGTGTTCGGCATCCCCTTCGACAAGGACGGCCAGGCCGCCAGCCACGCCATCGAGTCGGCGCTCGCCATGCAATGCGGCCTCGCCGGGCTGAACAGCGTGCAGATCAAGGACGGCAACCCGCAGCTGCGCATGAGCATCGGCATCAACACCGGCACGGTGGTCGCCGGCAACATCGGCTTTTCCAACCGCATGGAATACACCGTACTGGGCGACAACGTCAACACCGCCCAGCGCCTGGAAAGCAATGCCGGCCAGACCCAGGTGCTGGTCTCGGCCCCCACTTGGCTGGCGCTCTCCGGCAACGGCTACGGCCTGGCCATGCCACCGCTGAAGGTCAAGAACAAGGCCGAGCCGCTCACCGTCTACAGCGTACGGGGATTGAAGGTCCAAAGCGACGAGGTCATGCTCCACCTGCCGGTGAAGAGCGGCGCTGCACTCGGCGTGCTGATCCGGCGCCTGAGCGATCGCACCTTCGTGCTGCTGCACCAGCCCGATTGCGACATTTGCATCGCTCCCCTGATGAGCAAGATCGTCGAATGGCCCGAGGTCGAGCTGGGGGTGCCGGAGATCATCGCCCTGCTCCCCACCCAGCTCGCCGACGGCCACCTCCTGCGCAGCCACATCCGCCTCAAGGACGAGAGCTTGCACGGGCTGCTCGGAGCGGAGGCGCTGAGCTGCACGCGTGACTGGGAAGCCATGCCGCGCGGCCAGGCGCTCTGACGCGCCGCCTCCGTCCAGCCCGCGCTTTTATGTTTGCAGTGGATGCCCGCTGCCGATGGTGGACGCCGAGCGCCTGAGGACTCCATGGCCAATCCGCTCCCCGCCAACGCCGCCGACTGGATGGCCGAAGTCCTCGAAAACCTCGAGGTCGCGGCCATGGCCGCCGCCGGCGAGGGCCTCGATTCCGACCCCGAGCAGGCGCACTGGGTGCAGTTCATGCGCCGCCAGGCGCTGCTGCTCAGCCGCGAGGCGCGCGGGCTCGGCGAGGACAGCGGCGATCCCGAGGTCGAGCTCGGTGAACTCGATGCGGTCGATGATCTCGCGCGCAGCCTGCGCCGTGCGGTGCCCGGGGATCCAAGCGACGTGGTGAGCGAGGCGCAGATATTCCTGCTCTTCTACCTCGCCGCCCATGTCCATGCCGGGGTGGTCGAACGCGCGCGCGCCGCCGCCCTGGTCGCCGACTGCTGGCAGGAATGCGCGGGCGAAGGCGACGGCGACGGCGACGAGTCCGGTGACGACCTGGATGACGGCGACCCCGACGAGCCGTGGCCGATCACCCAGCCGCCACCGCAGAGCCCGCTCGCCTGGGCGGACGAGATCATCGCCGCCTACAGCCGTTCCGCCTGCCCACCGCCCCTGAGCCTGGGCGGCGAGCGCTCCTTCGCGGCGGCGCCCGGCTCCCTGCTCGAGGCGGCCACCGTGCTCGCGCTGGCCAACCGCGGGGTCAAGCCGCCGCCGCAGACGGTCGAGCAGCTGGTCGACACCATTGGCGCGATGGAGGAGGATGTGCGCGGCATGGGCCCCGAATGGGAGTCGATGCAGCGCATTCCCACGCTCGCCTTCGCCATGTACTACGTCTGGGTCCACCTCGCCATCGGCGCCGCCGATGAGGACCAGGCCATGGGCATCATGCAGGAATGCACGGCGCGCATCGGCGAGTTCACCGAGCCGGCGCGGCGCGATCAGACTGGCGGGCGCGGCCGGCGCGGCTGACGCCGCTGACGTCGCCCGGCGCCTCAGGGCGGCAGCAGGTAGACCGTCACCTCGTCCTGGACTGGGCGCCCGGCGCGCGTCAGGCGGATGCGCGCGTGCGCGCATTCGAGCAGGCCCTCGCGCGCGAGCGCATCGCAGCGCGGGCGCCAGCGCTCCTCGGGATCGCCCTGCGCCACCAGGCGCGCGCAGTCCACCCCCTCGGCGAGGCGCAGGCCGAGCATCCAGGTTTCGCGCAGGCGCTCGAGCGGGGTGAGGACCTCGCGGCGGGCGATGGCGTCGCCGGCTGCGCTGATGGCGGCGATATAGCGCCCGGGATGCTTCTCGCGCGTCAGGCGCACGCCGTCGACGGTGCTCACCGCGCCCGCCCCGGCAGCGTGGTAGTCGGCCTGGCGCCAGTAGCCGAGGTTGTGGCGCGACTCGTGGCCGGGGTGCGCGAAGTTGCTGGTCTCGTAGGCGGCCAGGCCGAGCTCCGCGAGGGCGTCCCAGGCCTGCTCGAAGAGCTGTCGGCTGAGGGCGGGGGCGATGTCCTTGAGTTCGCCCTGCGCGCGGCGGGCGTGGAACTCGGTGCCGGGCTCGTAGGTGAGGTGGTAGACCGAGGCGTGGGCGAGGCCGTGCCGGCGGTAGAGCGCGAGGTCGGTCGCCAGGCTTGCCTGATCCTGCCCGGGCAAGCCCATGATGAGGTCGGCGCTGACCCGCGGCACCGTCGCCAGGGCCAGGGCGATGGCGGTCTCGGCATCGCGCGCGCTGTGCGCCCGCCCGAGGAAGCGCAGCTGGCGGTCGTCGGTCGACTGCACCCCGAGCGATAGGCGGTTGACCCCATGCGCGGCGAGCAGGGCGAAGCGCTCGGCATCGGCGGAGCCGGGATTGGCCTCGCAGGTCCATTCGTAGCCGTCGGCGAGCTGGAGGTGATCGGCGAGGCCGCCGAGCAGGCGCGCGAGCAGTGCCGGCGCGAGCAGGGTGGGCGTGCCGCCGCCGATGAAGACGGTGTCATAGGGGCCGCGCGGCAGGCTCCTGGTCTCGCTCAGCAGCGCCTCGACGTAGGCGCCGTGCTCCGCCTCCCTGCCGGCGATGGAGTTGAAGTCGCAGTACGGGCACTTGGAGGCGCAGTAGGGCAGGTGCAGGTAGAGGTGGCGCACTATGGGCATCACGGCAGTAGGCGAGAATGCGCTGCGCATGCAACCATTGAGCGCCCGCCGCCGGCGGCGTGGCGCGCGCTCGACCGCTCAGAGTGAGCGCGGCGGTTGTCCCTGCCGTTCCGCCTACTAGACTGCACGGGCCCGGCGCCCAGGAAAGACATGGCACTGCTCAATTGGTCGATGACCATGGTTGGCTATCCCGCTCACGCACGCAATGCGTCGCGGTCCGTCGGTGTCACCCACATGAGCACGCACGAGGCGCTGCAGTTCTTCGAGGCCCTCGGGCTCTCCGAGGGCTGGCTGCAGGTCGAGGGCTCGCAGCCCCAGCTCGAGCGCATCCGCGCCGGCACCCGTGTCGACGTCAACCTCCCCGAGCTCTTCGCCAGCAGCAAGGTGATCAACACCGAGGGGATGGCGAGCGGCGCGCTGACCTTCGTCGCCATCGATCCCCAGCGCGGCAAGCCGCCCGCCGACCGCCCGCTGATCGCCTGGGCCGAGGCGCATCAGGCGGCGTGGCTGGAAGTCATCGACAACGACGTGGTCTACCTCGGCGGGCTTGACGATGTGCAGTTCGACCGCTTGCTGGTGTGGTTCCTCTGCCGCCGCCCGCTCGAGCTGGACTGGCACCGCATGCGCGTGGACGAGCGCGCGGCTCCGCGCCTGCGCCTTGGCCTGTTCGAGCACGGCTGGACGCGCAACCTCGGCCTGGTGAAGACCCTGCGCCGCCAGAGCTGCGAGCTGTGGGGGGGGGTGCATCGCAAGTGCATCCTCGACCATGCGGCCCAGCCCAGCCCCAACCAGGCGCAGGTGGGGATCCGCATGAGCGTGGAGGGCGGCGCCTGGGTCGGCAAGGACCTCCACGAGCAGCGCTGCCTGCTCAGCGACGACACCGGCAAGCTGCAGTTCGGCTCCGGCTTCTACCAGCCGTGAGCCGGCGGATGGACATGCCCTCTGCTCCCCACCCCGGTCGCCGCCTGCGCGCGCGGGAGTTGGCGTGCTGTCGATGAACATGGCGCGGGCACCGGTCATCGGCCTGATCGTGCTGGTGACGGTGGCGGTCGGCTTCGCCCTGGTCGACCGCCGGCTGCAGGCGGCGCGTGAGCGTCCGGCGGTGCAGCGCATCGAGAGCGTGAAGCGCCTGCAGCAGCTGGCGATCTTCTTCCGCGGCTATCACAGCGTGCACCACGGCGCCTGGCCCGAGCGCGTCGGCGACATGCTGCGCGAGCAGCACATCGGCCAGGGCGCCACCCTGGTGCGCGGCGCCGGGATCTACCAGTACCGCAAGCCGCCGGCGGGCGCGCCCGGCGACTGGATCATCATGTGGAGCGAGACCAACCATGCCGGGGTCGCACAGGGCGCGCCCTTTGGCGCCACCGGCGAGGTGGCACTGAAGGACATCCCGCCCATCGCCTACGTGCTGCGCAAGGATCTCACCGTCGATGAGCTCAGCCTGGAGCAGCTCGACCAGCGCCTCGCGGTGCCGCCGCCAGTGCCGTCGGTGGTGCCGGTGCCGGTGCCGGTGCCGGTGCCAGGGCCAGGGCCAGCGCCAGCGCCAGGGCCGGCGGGGGCGGGCGCGCCGCCTGCCGACGCTGCCGCGGCGCCGCCCGCTGCAGCGCCGGTGCCCGCTCCCGCGGGGGCCGGGGCAGCTGCCGGCGCGGGAGCGTCGGCCTCTCCGGCGGGCCAGTCACCCGCCCGGTGAGCGGCGCGTGCAATGGGTTGATCGGCGCGCGGGCGCGGTGAAACTGCCGGGCCTATGCGCATCGTCAGTTTCGGCGAACGGGGTCTGGAGCGCGCCGGGGTTCTGGTCCACGGTGGCACCCAGGTGGTGCCGGTGCACGACCTCGATCCGGCACTGCCGACCTCGGTGCGCGCCCTGCTCCAGGGCCAACATCTCGGGCGGCTGGCCGAGCGCCTGCAGCGGGCCACCCTCCGCGGGGTGGCGCGCAGCGCGGTGCGGCTCGGGGCGCCGCTCGCCGATCCGGGCAAGATCGTGTGCATCGGGCTGAACTACAAGGGCCATGCCACGGAGCAGAATAAGCCGTGGCCGGAGAAGCCGCTGCTGTTCGCCAAGGCGCCCAGCGCGGTGAGCGGGCCCGAGGACGACATCGAACTGCCCGCCGCCGCCGACGCCCAGGTCGACTACGAGGTCGAACTCGCGGTGGTGATCGGACGGCGCGGGCGGCGCATCGCCGCCGCCCAGGCCATGGTCCACGTCGCCGGCTACATGGTCGCCAATGACGTCTCCGCGCGGCGCTGGCAGAAGGATGACGGGCAGTGGTTCCGCGCCAAGAGCGCCGACACCTTCTTCCCCTGCGGGCCGGCGCTGGTCACCAGCGACGAGGTCGCGGATCCCAGCGCGCTGCGCCTGACCACCACCCTCGCGGGCAGCGTGCTGCAGGACGCGCTGCTCAGCGACCTCATCCACGACATCCCGCGCCTGATCGCCTACATCAGCCAGGACATCACCCTAGAGCCAGGCGACATCATCAGCACCGGCACCCCGGCCGGAGTGGGCTGCTACCGCACCCCACCGCGCTTCCTCGCCGCCGGCGAGATGGTGGAGTGCGCGATCACCGGCGCCTGCGACCTCGGGCGGCTGCGCAACCGCGTCATCGCACCAAAGAATTGAGCCAGTGTCCAAGCTGTTCCTCCTGGTCGGTCTGGCGCTCATCATCTACGGCGGGGTCATCGCCTGGCCGCTGATCTACGCCACGACCCACTACACCGAAGTACGCGGACGGATTCTTGAGGTGTTCTCGGAACGCCTGCCCGAGGACATGGCGCGGGTGACCATCGCCTACGACTTCCCGGTGCCGTCGCGCCAGGGCCGCATCGTGGCCATCGGCCACGCGCAGTGGAACAGCGCGATGCAGCGGGTCGACAGCATTACCATCCCGGCGCTCCAGCTTCCGCGCTATGAGCACGAGCTCATCCACCTGGCGCCGGGGCGTCGGGTGTTCTTCGCCATGAACGATCCGATCGGCACCGCGTTCATGCTCACCGATCTCGATGCCCGTGGCGCCCTCGGTCGCGACCAGGGGTTGATGCTGATCATCGCCGGGCTGGTGATGTGGTGCGTCGGCTTCCTGGTGCGGCGGCGGAGGAGCTGACGGCGGGCGGAGAGGCGAATGCATGGGTCGTGTCCAGGGTTGCAAGGTCATCTAAGACAGGAGGTTGCGATGCGGATGGTGCACAGACCGTTAGTCCGGATGGCGGTGGTGCACAGCGTGCTGACTGGGCTTTCGCTTCTGGCAGGGCCATGCGCACTGCTGGTGGCTGGCGAAGCTCCGCCTGTGGCAGCGCCGCCCGGCGGGGCGTCGCAGCTGGTCGCGCCGGCGGTGGTGGAGCTGCATGGGCGCCTGCGTGGCGAGCCCTTCTGGGCGCGTCTGCAGGCCGCCGATCCCAAGTACGGCAATAAGCGCGTGCTCCAGCTGGTCTACACCCCGCCCAGCGCCGAGACCCTTGCCGGTGCGCACCTCAGCGACTGCCCGTTCGTGCTGCTCGACGATCAGCTCGGGGTGGCGGCGTGGAACGACCGCGATTCATCGGCCTCGGCCCAGGCGCGGGCGGCTGGCTATGCGGTCAGCCGCGATCTGCTGGTCGGGGACGGCGATGCCAAGCATTCCGAGGCCGTGGCGCGCCCGCTGCCGGGGGCTGCGGCCTGGGATCTGCATCTCGCACCGGTGCTGCTCGCGCTGTGCTGGCAGGAGGGCAGGGCGGGCCAGGCGCGGGTGGTCGACCTCTACGGACCGCGTTTCCAGGAGGCGATGTCGGTGGCCTGGCATGCTCAGGAGGTGACCCTGGCCGGGCAGGCGCTGATGGCGAAGGCGGACGGCACGGGGCACCTCGCATCCCTGGTGGCGGCGGATGGCACCGTGCTGCTCGCGGTCACCGGGCGTCCTTGAGCCGCTGTCGCAGATCCTGAGACCGCCGTTTGACATCCCTGCTTGGCGACCTAAGGTCCCCTTCCCAAGCACAGCGCGGGGTAGAGCAGTCTGGTAGCTCGTTGGGCTCATAACCCAGAGGTCGCAGGTTCAAATCCTGCCCCCGCAACCATCGTCGTTACACTCGATTTTCGGATCGATCGGCATAACCTCGGCAACCGCCGGGGTTTTGTCGTTTATGAAGGTCATGGCGCCGCCGACCGTCATGCGCCTGAGCCGCGGCCTCTTGAGATCCGTGTTGGGCGCGAAGTGGATGCGGATGCGCACGCCCAGGGCGTCGAAGACCCGGCGCAGCTGGTCGTCGGGCAGGTGACGTAGCAGGCGGTCGAATCGCTCCAGGTAGGTCAGCGCGTGGGCGACGGCGTCCGAGCTGGCGCCCGCCAGCAGGCCCAGCTCCGACTCCAGGCGCCGTACCTCGGTCTCGGCCTTCGCGCGCTCGGCCCGGCGCTCCTCGTAGACCTGCGAGGCCGCGGCCAGCTCGGCGTCGTCGCGGGCGGCGATCTTCACGCCCAGGGCGCGGGTGAGCTGGCGGTCGAGGTCGGCCATCTTACGGCGCATCTCATCAAGGCGGCGCTCGGTATCTCCCCGCTGCGCCTTGGCGTTCTCTTGGAGGCTACGCAACTCGGCCTCCAGCCGCTCCCGGTTGCCCAGGATGGCGACCCGGCGGCGGATCTGCTCCATGGCGAAGATGACGAGTGCATCGCGCGGCACCCAGTTGGTGTGGCACTTGGTCATGTGCGAGTTCAAGAAGGTCGAGCACTTCAATACCGGCTTGCCACTCATGTTATGCCCGACTAGTCGGGCGACGTTATCCCTGCAATCGAGGATCACAGGGTAGCGGCTCGGGTTATGTATGCGCCGCTTGCCGAGCTACTGGTTGGTCGCGCCCATGGTGGCAAGGCGGCGCATGTCGGCCTGCCAAACGCCGAAGGCGACGATCGGCTCGCAGCGGACGATGGTATCAACCATAAGCCACTGCAAGGGATCACGGTGCGCGTAGGCGTGGGACTTCCTGCCGTTGTCGGCGCGCTCCTCGCTGGTGACGCTGAGGTAGCCGGCGCTGCTAGTGAGGTCGAGGCGCCGGATACTGCCGAAGCTACGCCGTCTCCAGGCCTGCTTTCCGCTGTAGAGCGTCTGCTCGATGACCGCGTTCTTGGGTTTACGGATCCGTAAATGCAATTGCACCTGCAGTAATGGATCCCAAGGGACCATTTTGCTCAAAACGGTATTTGTTCGCGAAGAAATCGGGCGTGATCCGCGGAGCGCCAAAGACAGGAGCTCCGTCACTTCAGGAAGCCGAAGGACACGGAGCCCCCCTCCGGATAGGTGCGGATCGTCCAATACATGTTATGCACGGAGTCGATGGCTGCATTCAAGCAGTCGCCCGCTGTCTGGCGCGCGGCAGTTATCGTGATGGGGAGGTCCGGCACCCAGGATGGTCCTCGATAGCTGAAAACGAGGTGGTGATCCTCCATATGGAGGTCGCCCGCCTTTCCGACGAAATCCATGAGGGTCTGTTTCCTCACCTCGATCCGGTCCACCGTCCACGACAAGCCTGACCCGGTTCTCGGGAGCACATTGATGATGCCCATGCGGGGGCTCTTGGTCCATATGTAGGGCGATGAATCAGGTATCACTGCGTCGAGGATCCGCCACGCGGTTTCATTCTGTCGATCAAGCGAGATTCGGGGCATGGCAATGCCGAGCCCTTCCTCGAAGCAGACCCTCAACCCGGCATCCCTCAGCTTCTCGATGGCATCAAGGAGCGTCG
>JAYVMM010000475.1:0-2490 GCA_043758975.1 Planctomycetota bacterium
GCCAGGGGCAGGTTCACACCGGCCACCACCTTCCACATTTCCTGGGTTCAGGTGCTGTCGCCCAGCCAGAAGCCGTGGCTGATGGTCACCTGGTGCTGGTCCTCGCCATCGCCGCGCGCCCTGTCGGTCAGCGGGCTGCCCATCGCGAAGGTGCCCGGCGGGATCCAGCGCAGGCGCTGGACCTCGCCCCCGAGGCGCAAGTCGGCCCAGCCGCCGAAGGCATCGGCGCCGCTCGCCGCCGCCCAGGCCGGGCGGGCGGGTGTCTTGGCCGGCTTGGCTGGCGTTGCCGGGTGCGCCGGCGGCGGCGGCGGCAGCGGTCCCGAGGTGGGCGGATGCTCGGGCTGAACCGGCTCCTCGATGAGGAAGCGGAAGCCGATGTCGTCGGAGTGGGTGGCATGGCGCATCAGGCCGAGGGCCGCCACCCGACAGCTGGCGATGGGGTGGCCGAAGCTGTCACCCTTGATGAGGACGCCCCGGTTGGCGTCCGTGTCGGCGATTTCGGGATCGACGGCGGGCACCTCGGTCAGCTTGCGGATGCCGCCCCTGGTCCATTCCGCGACATTGCCGAGCATGTCGTACAGCCCCCATTGGTTGGGCTTGAGCGAATGCACCGGCTGCGGCCGCCCCACCTTGCTCTCGGCGATGTTGCCGTAGAGCGTGGCAGCGGCGGGATCGGTGCCGAAGAAGTAGGGGCCGGTGGTGCCGGCGCGGTCGGCGTACTCCCATTCGCAGCGCGTCGGCAGGCGCAGCACCGCGCCGGGGAGGCGTTGGCCGAGGCGCTTGAGGAAAGCCTCGGCATCCTCGTAGCGCATGTTCTCGACCGGCAGGCGCGCATCGCCGGTGTGCGCCGAGGGGTTGCCCTCCGACACCTCCCGCCACAGCCCCTGCGTGCATTCGCTGTCGGCCAACCAGAAGCCCCTGGTGATGGTCACCCGCTGCTGCTCCTCCATCAGATCGCGGCCCGGCTCGTCGTTCGGGCTGCCGGCGAGGAAGCTGCCGGGATCGATCCAGCGCAGGCGCTGGATGGCGGCACCCACGCGCAGATCGGCCCAGGCGCCGTAGCCGTCCTGGCCGCTGGCTGCGGCCCACGGCGGCGGCACCGCGGGCGGGTGGGTGATGCGCGCCTCCGGTGCCGCTGCGCTCCCTGCCGGCGGCGCGGTGGGCGGCTGCGGCTCGTGCGCTGGCACCACGGGCGGGGCGGCGGGTGGCGCCGTGGACGGTCCGGCAATCGGCTCTGCAAGCGGGGCGGTGGGTGGCGCCGTGGGCAGACCTGTGATCGGCACCGCCGGCGGGGCGGCGAGCGGCGTCGGGATCGCGGGCGGGGCGATCGGCAGCACCGGCTCGACATAGTGCCGATTGAACAGGATCGGGACGCAGAGCACGGCCACCACCGCCAGCCCGGCCAGCACCGCCGGCAGGCGTTGCCGCGCTGGCGAGCGCTGCCGCGGCGCGCGTGCCGGTGCGCGCTGGGTGCGCGGGGTGGACTGGCCGCGTTCAGCGCCGCGCGCGGGCGGCGCGGGTGGCGCAGAGGGCTCGGGCAGCAGCCTGGTCACCGCGGTGACGCTCGCCGCCGCCGGCACCGGCAGCGCCCGCGTGGCAGGTGCGGCGGCGAGCGCCACCGCCGCCGCCTCGAGCGCATGCTGCAGCTCCTGGGGCGTCTGGTAGCGCTCCTCCGGGCGCTTGGCCATCGCGCGCAGGATCAGCGCCGCCGTGGCGGGCGAGAGCGCCGGGTTGAGCGCGCGCGGGTCCGGCACCGGTTGGGTGAGGACCTTGGCGGCGATCGCGAAGGGGCCCTTGCCGGTGAACGGCTGGCTGCCGGTGGCGAGGGCGAAGAGGGTGGCGCCGAGGGAATAGATGTCGGAGCGGATGTCGATGCTCTTCTCGCCATTGGCCTGCTCGGGGCTCATGTAGGCCGGCGTGCCGATGGCGAAGCCGCTGACGGTGAGGTTCTCCTCGCTGGCCTCGCTGCGCGCGAGGCCGAGATCGGCGAGCTTGGCCACCCCCTCCCCGGTGATGAAGATGTTGGCCGGCTTGATGTCGCGGTGGATCAGGCGCGCCTCGTAGAGCGCCTGCAGCCCGCGACAGCAGTCGGCGATGATCTCGAGCGTGCGCGCCTCGGGCAGCGCGCCGTTGAAGCGCGCGGCGAGCTGGCCGGCGTCGCCGCCGGTGATCAGCTCGAGGGCCATGAACAGCTGGCCGTCGGCCTCGCCGGCGTCGATGATGCCGATGATGTTGGGATGGTTTACCGCCGCGGCGATGCGCGCCTCGCGCACGAAGCGCTCCGCCGCTTCGCGGTCGGCGGCGACCTGCGGCGCGATGATCTTGAGCGCCACCTCGCGCTGCAGCGAGACCTGCACCGCCAGGTAGACCGTGCCCATGCCGCCCTGGCCGAGCTTGCGCACCAGGCGGAAGCCGGCGATGGTCCTGCCCTCAGGGGTGCGTGCCGCCTCGCGCTCGATGGCCTCCGCGGTATGCTGCGCCATCACCCCG
>JAYVMM010000476.1:0-1672 GCA_043758975.1 Planctomycetota bacterium
GCTGAAGCGCGAGCGCATGATGCCGGTGGCGAACTCGAGCGGGAACTTCACCACCGCCGCCTGCTGCTCCTGGCCGATGTCCTGCACCATCACCGCGAACAGGCAGGACTTGCCGTAGGAGAGGTGGAGCATGCGCCCAGCGTACTCGCCCCAGCGCTGGTCGGGCACCCACACCTCGCCGCCGCTGCTATTATCGCGGTCATAGGGCAGCCAGATCAGCGGGTCCTCGCGCTTGCTCGGCTTGGGCTCGCCAGGGACCCCATCGGGCACCCCGACGAAGGCGCCCTCGTGGATGCGGTTGATCGGGCATACTGGCACCCATGAGCCCTGGTTGTCGCTGCTCACCAGCTCGCCATGGGGTCCGACGCCGATGCCGTTGGGGCCGCGCAGCCCGCGCGCGACCACGTGCAGATCCTTGCCGTCGGGCGAGAGGCGGAAGAAGCAGCCGTTGTGCAGCGACCAGAGGTCGAAATTCGGTCCGCCGCGCCCGGGAGTGCAGCCCTTGGCGAAGTAGAAATTCCCGGCGGCGTCCGTCTGCAGATCGAGGGCGAACTCGTGGAAATGCCGGGTCAGCTGCATGTCGCTGTTGAAGTTCTCGTAGTAGTCCGCCTCGCCGTCGCCATCGAGGTCGTGCAGGCGGGTGATATGGTCACGGCAGGTCAGGTAGATCAGCCCGTCGACGATTCTAAGCCCGAGCGGCTGGTACAGCCCGGTGGCGAAGCGCCGCCAGGTCAGCTCATTGAGTGAGCTGTCGATGCCGCTGACGATCCACACGTCGCCGCTCCAGGTGCACAGCGCGGCGGACTTGCCATCGGGGAAGAAATCGATGCCGCCGAAGCGCATCCACGACTTCCAGGGATTGTCGTCGGGCGCGGTCAGGGTGTCGACGACCCAGGACCCGTCGCCGGTGCCCAGCGTGCCGTGGGTGGCGACGGTCTGCTTCCAGCGCGCCGGCCCGCCTGTGATCAGCGCCGCGAGCGGCTGGGTGGTGGATTTGGGCGTGCCCTCGCCGATGGCGACCACGATGGTGCGCTCTTCGCTGGCGGGCGCGAGCTTGACGAACTGGTTGGCGGCATCGCTCGCGAGTTCGGCGCCCGGCGCCGTCTTGACCAGGGCGCAGCGCACGCCCGGGGGCGCGAGCTGGACGCGCTGTTCGCTCGTGCACGGACCGAGGGTGATGGTGCGCGTCACCAGTGCGCCCTCGCCCGCCTCCGCGAGTTCACGCACCTGGCAGCCGTTCACGTGGTAGGAGAGCACCACCTGCTGTCCGTGCAGGTAGTGGCCATCGAGGTGGACCCAGTCAGCGGGCATCGGACGGCCCTCACGCGTCATCTCGCTGGCGCCGGCAGGGACGTTGTAGGCCGCCTTGACCAGGGGACGGGGGTCCTCGAGGTTGCCATCCTTGGCCCAGCCCGGGCCGAGTTTATTGACCAGCCACATGGTGCCCTTGGGCTTGGGCTGCTCGTGGTGGGTGCCGTTGAAGATCACGCCGTGGTAATCGATGAAGCCGCCGCTCCAGATCGCGGCGACGCGCATGGTCTCGAGGTCGTAGCAAAGGTAGGTCTGCTTGGCCGGATCGAGGCGGACGATGAGCGCGCGCAGCACGTACTCCTTGTCGACCTGCAAGGTGCAGGCGAGGGTCGGGCCGTAGTCCATCGCCTCCCACTTCTTG
>JAYVMM010000477.1:0-7713 GCA_043758975.1 Planctomycetota bacterium
TCGTCGCCCAGCGCGCCTACGACATGAACTCCAAGAGCATCCAAGCTTCGAACCAAAAGCTCGAGACCGCCAACCAGCTGGTGACCTGAGGGTGGCCAAGTCCACCACGCTTCTGGTCATGCTGCTGCTCGGGCTGTGGCCCGTGCCCGGCACCGACGCCGCCGACGGCCTGCGGATCGCGCTCAGGCCGCGCGCCGAAGTCGCCGGGCGCATCGTCACCATCGGCGACCTCGCCGAGCTCAGCGGCGATGCCGCGCTCGCGGCGCGCCTGGCCGGCGTCACCGTGCTCGAGCTTGGCGACCTCGCTGAGCACCGCCTCACCGCCGCCCAGGTGCAAAGCGCGGCGGCGGCGGCGGCGCCCGGGCGCGCGCTCCAGGCGGTCGGCGAATGCCGGGTGACGCGCCGCGCTCTGGTGGTGGACGCCGATGCCATGGTCGCCGCCGCGGTGGCCGCCGCTGGCGCTGCGGGCGGCGCCGATGGCGACCGTGAGAGGGTGGCGACGCGAGTGCGCGACGGCGGCGCATTGACCGTCCCCGACGATGTGGTGCCGGTGCGCCTGGTCGCCGAGGCTCTCGACCGCAGCCCGGGCGGCGAGATCCCCTACCGGGTGCGCGTGCTGCGCGGCGAGAGCGAGCTTGGGCGCACCCTGGTCACCCTCTTGGTTGCGCGCTACCGCACGGTGGTGGTGGCCGCGCGCACCATCCACACCAGCGAAGTGGTCGCCGCCGGCGATATGCGCAGCGCCCGCTTGGCGGTCGATGCGGTCAACCGCTATGCCCCGGCGCAGGCTGATGCGCTGCTCGGGCCGACCGCGCGCGTCGACATCGCGGAAGGCACGCCCAGCGCCCTCGGCCTGCTGCGACCCCATCTCGACGTGCACGGCGGCGAGGCGGTGACCCAGGTCTACAGCCGCGACGGCTTCGCGGTCAGCGGCGCCGGCGAGGCGCTTGGTGATGGCAAGGTCGGCGACCTGATCCAGGTCCGCCGTTCCAGCGACGGCGGCTGCGTCAAGGGCCGGGTCACCGCCCCTGGCGAGGTCCGCATCAACTACTGATCGGGCGCAGGGCGCGCCCCAGCAGCGACGCGCGCCGGCCTTGCGCCGCCCCCGCGTTTTCTAGGATGCGGAGCATGAGCACGCCCAGCACCCCCCGGCCACGGCTGCTCAAGCTCTCGGGCGAGGCGCTCGGGGCGCATACCGAGACCTTCGACGTGCGCGAGCTCGCGCGCGTCTGCCGCGAGGTCCTCAGCGGCATCATCCGTGCGCCGGTCGCGCTGGTGGTGGGCGGCGGCAACATCGTGCGCGGGCTCGAATTCCGCACCCATGCCGGCGACCCCACGCGTGGCGACTACATGGGCATGCTCGCGACCATGATCAATGCCCTCGCCCTGCGCGACGGCATCGAGCATCTCGGCGGTCGCTGCGAAGTGGTCGGCCCGCATCCCATCCCCAATGTCTGCCGCCAGTACGAGCGCGCACAGGTGCATGAGTGGCTGCGCCAGGGGGTGGTGGTGGTGTTCGGCGGCGGCACCGGCCACCCCTTCCTCACCACCGACACCGCCGCCGCCCTGCGCGCGGCGGAGATCGGCGCCACCGAGCTGCTCAAGGGCAGCAAGGTCGACGGCATCTACACCGCCGACCCCAAGAAGGTCACTGATGCCAAGCGTTTCGACTTCCTCACCTTCGACCAAGCGGTCGAGGGGCGCTATGGGGTGATGGACGCGGCGGCCTTCGCCATTTGCCGCGAGCAGCGCATCAACATCCGCGTCTTCGACATGACCCAGGCCGGCGCCATCGCCGCCGCCCTCGGTCCCCAGCCGCCAGGCACGGTGGTGGGCGAACGCTGAAGACTGTAGAAAGCCGCCGCCAGCCATTGAGCGTACGCCCCCAACCAGGAGAGACCATGAGCTTCGAAGCCGAGATCGCCGACTGCAAGACCAAGCTGGAGAAGGCGCTCAGCGCCCTCGCCCACGACTTCAAGCACATCCGCACCGGGCGCGCCAGCACGGCGATGATCGAGCACGTCCAGGTCGACGCCTACGGCAGCATGCTGCCGATCGCCCAGACCGCCTCGATCACCGTGCCGGAGCCGAGCCAGATCCTGATCAAGCCATGGGATAAGAGCCTGCTCAAGGCGATCGAGAAGGCCCTTGGCGAGGCCCAGCTCGGGATGAACCCGCAGAACGACGGCCAGGTCATCCGCCTGCAGGTGCCGTCGCTGTCGAGCGAGCGACGCAAGCAGCTCGCCGCGCAGGCCAAGGAATCGTGCGAGAAGTGCAAGGTCAGCATGCGCAACCTGCGCCGCGACCTGATCAAGGCGGTCGAGACCAAGGGCAAGGCCGAGAAGGCCTCCGAGGACGCGATCAAGAAGACCGGCGAGAAGATCTCCGAGTTGCTCAAGCAGCACGAGGCCAAGGCCGAGGTCAGCCTCAAGGAGAAGACCGAGGACATCACCAAGTTCTAGCGCTAAGGCGCCAAAAGGCGCCCCGGCGCGCGGGAAATGCCCACCGCGCCGGGCTGCCGGCCCGCTGACGCCGTCCCCAGCCCACGCCGCGGTCGGCGTTGTGACTAGGTCTACTTGCCCTTGCCTTTGCCCTTGCCCTTGGCCGGGGTGGCGCTGTCGCCCTTGTCCACCTCCGGGTCCTTGACCGTGCCGAAGCCGCCTGAGGCGGTGCCGGTGCCGGTGTCGGTGAGGCGGCGGATGCGCGCGCGCAGGCCGACCACCTCTTCCTTGAGCTTGCGGAACTCGTCGCGCATCACCTGCGAACGGTCGCGCTCCTCGCCGAGCTCCTTGGAGAACTTCTCGCGCGTGGCGGCGAGCTCCTTGCGCTTCTCCTCGAGCTGGGTGGTGAGCTGGGCGGAGAGGCTGACCGCGTCGGTGTGGTCGGCCTCGGTCTGGCGGTGCTTTTCGCGAATCTGGTCGCGCTCGCCCTGCAGGTGCTTGAGCTCGCGCGCGAGGTCGCCGCTCTTGCTCGCCACCCCGGCATGGACGCCATAGGCGGCCTCGAGCTCCTTGATGCGGTCGTTGGCGGTGTTGAGCTCCTTGCCTAGCGCACCGACCTGGGCCTCCAGGCTCTTGGCATCGCTGCGCTGCGCGCTCATGGCGTCGAGTTGGCGGTCCTTCTGTTGGATGACCCCGTCGCGCTCGGTCAGCCGGCGGGTGAACTCGTCGCGCTGGGCGCGCAGCCGCGCCTCGATCGAACCGACCTGCTCATGCAGCTCGCTGAATTCGGCCTCGATCTTCTCGCGCGCAGCACGCTCGCGCTCGGCCTCGGCGCGCAGGCGGTCGTTGTCGCTACTGTAGTGTCCGCTGGAGGCTCCGTCGCGCGCCTGGTAGTCGGCGAGCTCGGCCTGGGCCAAGCGCAGCTGCTCCTGGAACTGCTTGAGGCTGGCGGCGCTGCTGTCGTGGGTGCGGCGCTGATCGATCAGCTGGGTCATCAGCTCGGACTGCTCCTGCTTGGCCTTCTCGAGCACCACGGTGAGGTTCTCGATCTGGTGGTCGCGGTCGACCACCGAGGCGCGGGTTTCGGCCGCCTCCTTGTGCAGCTCCTGGATCGCGGCCTTGCCGTGCGCGTGCTCGGTCTTGAGGGAATCGTGGCTGTCGACCAGCAGGTGCACGCGGTCGCGCAGGGCCTGGACGTAGGCTTGCCCGGCGATCGCCAGCTGCTCCGGCCCGGCGGCCTGCGCCAGGTCGAGCTTCTGCGAGGCCTTGCTCAGGGGGTCTGAGTAGTCGGCCTCGGTCAGCGCCTTGGCCAGCGCCGGGGAGGCGTCCTGGCGGTTGGTCAGTGCGCGCAGGGCGCTGACCAGCTGGGTCTGCGCCTGACCGGTGGCGTCGCCGCGCAGCTGGCTCTCCTGCAGATCGCTCTGCAGGCGCTCGCGCTCACGGCTTATGTCGGTGAGCTGCTGGGTGATGGTCTGCAGGCGGCGATCCTGGTCTTCGGTGCGCCCGGCGGAGACCGCGAGCTCGGCGCGGATGCTCGCCATGTCGCCGCGCAGGGAGGTGAGCTCCTGGACCTTGGCCGCGAGATCGCGGCCCTGGTTGGTGAGCTCGCCGCGCAGGGCCTTGCCCTCGGCCTGGCTGCTGCGCAGCTGCGAGGCCTGCTCCTCGAGTGCGGCCTGGGCGGTGGCCACCTCGCCGCGCATGTTCTCGACCTGCGACTTGAGGCCTTCCTGGTCGCGCTGCGCCTTGGCGAACGACGAGGTCATCGCCTGGCGCCGGCTGAGCAGGGCCTCGGCCAGCTTCTTGCCGCTGGAGGCGAGCTGCAGGCTGAGATCATCCGGGATGGTGACCTCCTCCTCGCCCTCGTCGGGCAGCTGCGAGAGCGCAAGCTCGAGGTCGACGCGCTTGTCTTCAACCCCGGCCTGGTCCTTTTCCTGGGCCGCGAGCAGCGAGAGCGCTTCGGCGAGCTGGCGGTTGGCCGACTCGGCGGCGCTGACGCGGTGCTCGAAGCGCGCCAGGCGATTCTGGCTCTCCTCGTGCGCGGTGCGTTCGCTTAAGAGGTCCTGCTGGGTGCGCTCGCGCTGCTGGGTGAGCAAGTTGATGACCTCCTTGCCGCTTGCCGCCATCTCGTCGCGCTCGCCCTCGAGGCCGAGGGCGCGTTCGTTGGCCTCCTTGAGCTGCCAGCGCAGCGCATCGCTGTCGCGGCGGCTCTGCTCGAGCTCGGCTCCGAGCGCCTGCTTGCGCTTGGCGAGCAGGGCGACCGCGTCGCCGACCATGCTGCTCACCGCGCCGCTATCGACCGGATGCGCGCTCGAACTGGTGTCTTCCAGGCTGAGCGCGAGGTCGGCGGTGGCGTGCGCCAGCTCGCTGTCGCCCTGCGCTGCGCGCACCAATTCGCTGGCGACCAGGCGGTCGGCCTCGCCCTGGGCGCGGCTCTTGGCGCGCACCGCATCGAGCTCGGTCTTGGCCAAGCCGAGCTGGGTCTCGAGGTCGCGGGTGCGCCCCTCGGCCGCGCTCAGCTGGGATACCACCTTGTTGCGCTCGCCCTCGACGGCGGAGCGCCGCATCGAGGTCTCAGCGACCTGCCCGCGCAGCGCTTCGAGGTCGGTCTTGGCGCGCGCAAGGTCACGTTCGTAGTCCTGGCTGGACTGCTGTAGGGTGGCCAGGCTCTTGGCCAGCTTGTCCTTCTCGCTGCCCAGCGCGCTGCTGCGTGTGGCGGCCTCCTGGCCCTGGCTGCGCGCGGCGGCGAGCTCGTGCTCGAGGCGGGCGGATTGCTCGGCGAGGTCGTGCTTGCGGCGCGAGAGCATGGTCAGGGTCTGCTTGACCTGTGGCCACAGGTCCTCGCTCGCCTGGTTGCTGCTGCTGCCGTTGTTCTCGAGCGCGAGCGCGAGGTCGGCGCTGGCTTCGGCGAGCTCGTGGTCGCCCTTGGCCGCGGACACCAGCTCGCTGGCGATGTCGCGATCATAGCGCCGGCGGGCGTCCTGGTGCGCCTGCGCCGCACCGTGCTCGGCGCGCACCTGGATGAGCTCGCGCTCGAGCGCGGCGATGCGCCCCTGGGCCTGCCCGATCTGGCTCGCCAGCCGGCTGCGCTCCTCGTCCAGGCGCTTGAGCTCGCTGCCGCTGGGCGCCTTGGCGACGTCGACCTGGAGCGCGCCGAGCACATCCTTGGTGGCATTCGCGAGGTCGTCGCCGGCGGCCTTGCCGGCGAGCGCGCTCTCCAGCTTCTTGAGCGTGACGTCGAGCGGATGCTCGTCGCCGAAGTCGGGTGTGATGCTGGCGGCGCGCGCCTTGGCCAGCGTGCGCAGCTGCTCGGCCTGGGCCTGCTCGCGCGCGAGCGCGGCGGCGAGCTCGCTCTTCTTCTCGCGCAGCAGGCGCTCGAGCGCTTCGCTGTTCTCGCGCACGCGCGCGATCAGCTGCTCGTGGCTGGGGTCCTTGCCCTTGCTCAGCGGCGCCATGGTGACCCCGGCCTCCTCGCCGAGCAGGCGGTTCATCAATTCGAGCTGCTGGTCGAGGGCGCGCACGGTGTCGGCGCCACCGCGCAGCTGGTTGACCACCGAAACCGCGGCGGCGGTGCGCTCACCGGCGTCGGCGCGTTCGTTGGCGAGCGCCTCCGGCGCCGCCACTTTCTCGGCGTCGGCGCGCCCGGCGATCACGCGCAGGAGCCCGGCATGGGCGGACTGCAGCTGCTCGAGCTCGGAGCGGTCGCCGCGCAGCTGGCTGATGACCTGGACCGCGGCGGCGGCGCGCGCGGCGGGGGCGGCCTTGTCATTGGCGAGATCAGCGGGGGCTTTGAGCTTGTCGCTGGCGGCGCGCTGGGCGACGGCGGCGAGCAGGGAGGCCTGCGCGGCCTGGGCTGCGGCGAGCTCCTCTTCGGCGGTGTTGCGCGCCTCGTCGGCCTGGTCGGCCATCTCCTTGAGTGCGCCCATGCGCAGGCGCGCGCGCGCCAGGGTGGCGGCGATCTCGCGCACCACGCCGGTGGTGCCGGCGATGACCTCGGGCGCCTGGCCCTCGGCGTCGGGTACCGCGGCGATGGTCTCCTCGCGTCCGGCGGCGACGCCGAGGGCGCTGTTGCCGGCCTGCTCGAGCTGCATCGCCTCGCCGCGCACGCCCTCCATGGCCTCGACCAGGCCGGCCACCGGCTGCGCCACATCGGTGGCGTGCAGGCTGCCCTGCTTGAGCTCCTCGATCATCTTGAGGTCGCTCTCGAGCAGGTTGAGGCGCGGGTCGTGCGCCTGCTGGTCGGCGCGCTCCTGCGCGCCCTGGGCCAGGCCGCGCAGGCGCTGGAGGTCGTTGGAGAGGGTGTCGACGACCTTGGCACCGACCTCGAAGTCGTGGTAGAACTGGTGCTCTTCGTTGGTGTTGACGTCGACCGGTGACTCCTCCTGGTGGCGTCCGCCGTAGAGCTGGGAATCGAGCCCGAGCACGCCCTCGACCAGGGCGTTGGAGCGCAGCATTTGGTATTTGACGGTCTCCTTGAGGCGTTCCTTCTCGGAGATGGTGGTCGAGACCATCGCCATCTTCTCGTTGAGCTGATCATGCAGGTCGTAGTTGTCCTGCTGCAGGTCCTGGTTGATGTGCTCGGCCTCCTCGAGCTTGGCCTTGAGCGCGGACATCGCCTGGTCGAGCTCTTCCTGGGTCGCCTTGGTGTTGGTCAGGGTGCCCAGTGCGCGGTCGAGGTCGTTCTTGATGCGGTCGCGCTCGGTCTCGGCTTGCTGCTCGCGTTTGATGCGGCGGGCGAGCTCATCCTGGGTCTTCTTGAGCAGTTCCTCCTTCTCCTGGTCGCTGAAAGCGTCAGCCTTGCCCGCCAGGTGCTGGTTGAGCAGCGCCAGGATCCAGTCCATGAGCTTCTTTTCGCTGATGATCCTGACCTTCTTGCTCTGGCCCTTGGTGCGCACCAATTCGGCAGCAGTGGTGGTCTCGCCGAGTTGCTCGAGTGACGCCGAGATATCGGTGATCGGCGGCTCGGGCTTGATGTTCTTCGGCATGGCAACTCCTTGGGGCGACGGCGGCTGGAAGGTCTGGTCAGCTCAAAGTCCGGTTTCCCTGACAATGGCTACCGGACTGCGGAGGCACGGCAAGCGGTGGGCTTGGCAACCTGCCAATGTGATACACGGAAGGTCTTTGGCGGGTGTCCGCCGGGGACCCGGGGCAGGAACAGCACGACCTCCAGAAGGGGCTCCGGAGGTCGGCGGTGGGGCGAACGGGTCGGCTGGGTCGGCAGCGGGGCAACTGCAGCGGCGGCAGCGTCCGTGCGGCGGACGCTGCCGGGCTGGGG
>JAYVMM010000478.1:0-4983 GCA_043758975.1 Planctomycetota bacterium
CGCGGCGAGCTTGAGCATGTGCGCGCGCACCGCGGTGGCGTGGTCGGCGAGGCGGCGCGCGCGCGCCTCCGGCGTGGTGGCACCGAGGGCATCGACGAAGGCGGAGAGCGAGACCTTGGCGTCGACCACCAGCGCCTTGCCCTCGGGCAGCCAGATCACCGCATCCGGGCGCCCGGCAACGCCCTCGTCGTCACGCGCATGCACCTGAAGCTGATAGTCGATGCCGCGCTGCAGATTGCTCGCCTCGAGCAGGCGCTCGAGGGTGAGCTCGCCCCAAGTTCCCTGCGCGCCGCGGTCGCTGGTCAGCGCGCGCGACAGGCGCTGCGCCTCCTCGCCGAGGGTGGCCTGGGCCTTGAGCAGGTTGGCAAGCTCGCTCTTCAGGCCAGCGCGCTCGCGCACCTCGGTCTCGTGCACCTGCGCGAGCTGCAGCTGGAAGGAGGCCAGGCGCTCCTTCAGCGGCGCGAGCACGCCGTCGAGCTGGAGGCGGCCCTCGCCGAGCATGGCCTTGCCCTTGTCCTCGAACAGGCGGTTGGCGAGCAGTTCGAATTCGCTCTTCAGCTGCTGGCGCGCCAGCTCGTGCGCCGCGGCGCGCTCCTCGGCAACGCGCGCCATGGTGGTGAGTTCGCCCTGCAAGCGCTCGACCTGGGTCGCGAGCCCGGCCTGCGCCTGCTGCGCCTGGTTCAGCTCGTGCGTGCGCTCCTGCAGGCGGCCCTGGAGGTCGGCACCTTGCGCGCGCTGGGCCACCAGCCCGGCTTCTCCGGCGGCACCGCGCACGCGCTCATCTTCCAGACGCCCCTGCAGCATGCGCAGGCTTTCCTCGAGCGCGCTGGCGCGCGTGCGCGCCTCAGTGAGCTGGCCCTCGAGCAGGCGAGCGGTGGCCTCGCCGAGCGCGCCCTCCTGCTTGCCGGCGCTGCGCGCCAGGCGCAGCAGCAGCGGGATGGCGGCGAGCGCCAGCAGCAGGGCAACGCCCAGGATGATCGGCAGGATTTCGCTCATCGCTCCCGTCCACACCCGACCACAGGCGGCGGGCGCAGCGGTACGGTGCGCCGCTTTGACGAGGCGGGAAGCGGTTTCCGGCAGCGCGCGCCTGCCGCCTCGAGCAGTCCGGCGGGCCCTGGCGCCAGCCGGCATTCCATATCATGCGAGTGAGATGGGGGCGCGTGGCGTGGCGGGTGCCGGCCTTGGCGCGCGCCGCCCATGCCGACAATGGAAGCTCCGCGGCAGCGCCGGGCGCACGCGCAGGCATCCCCTCCACGACCCTTCCGCGAGGTCCGTCATGCATCCCACCTCCCCAGCGCCCGCCGACGACCAGCCCGCCCCCGCGCCCTCGCGGCGGGACTTCCTGCGCGCCTCCGCACTCGCCTCGCTGGCGGCGCCGGTGGTGGCGATGCTCGGCGGCTGCGCCGAGGAACGCGCCGGGGCAAGCACGCCGGGCGTGGTGGACCCCGCCGCCGCCAACGGCGGCCTGGTGCCGGATGCCACGATCGCCCTCACCCCGCCGCGCCCCGCCGGCCAGCAGCCGGTCCACCAGCTCACCAGTGGCCCACGCGAGCGCGTGCGCGTGGCCTTCATCGGCGCCGGCGGGCGCGGCTCGTCCCTGATGCATGACGTCATGGGCATCGAGTTCGCCGACATCGTCGCGGTGTGCGACCTCATCAAAGATCGCGCCGAAGCCGCCGCCGAGCGCATCGAGAAGGCGCGCGGCAAGCGCCCGGCGGTAATCAGCGGCAGCGAGGACGCGTGGGCGACGGTGGTCGCGCGCGAAGACGTCGATGTGGTCTACGTCGCCACCCCGTGGGAATGGCACGTGCCGATGGCGCTCGGCGCGATGGAGCACGGCAAGCACGCCTTCGTCGAGGTCGCGGCGGCGGTGACGGTGGCCGACTGCTGGCACCTGGTCGACACCAGCGAGCGCACCCAGCGCCACTGCGTGATGCTGGAGAACTGCTGCTATGGCGAGAACGAGCTGCTGGTGCTCAACCTCGTCCGCCAGGGGGTGTTCGGCGAGCTCACCCACGGCGAATGCGCCTACATCCACGACCTGCGCAGCCTGCTCTTCGACCTTGGCGGCGAGGGCGGCTGGCGGCGCAACTACCATCTCAAGTACAACGGCAACCTCTACCCCACCCACGGCCTCGGCCCGCTCGCGCAGTACCTCGGGCTGGGGCGCGGTGACCAGTTCCGCTTCCTGGTCTCGGTCAGCTCGCCGGAGCGGGGCCTGACGCGCTGGCGCGACCAGCACCATCCCAATGGCGACAAGCAGGCCGGCGAGCGCTACGCCTGCGGCGACATGAACACCTCGCTGATCAAGACCACGCGCGGGCGCACCATCATGCTCCAGCATGACGTCATCAGCCCGCGCCCCTACAGCCGCATCAACGCGCTCTCGGGCACCGGGGCGACCTTCTTCGACTACCCGGCGCGCCTGGCGCTCAATGAGCCCAAGGCCTACAACCTCAGTGCCACCGGCTCGCACGAATGGCTGAGCGCCGAGGACCTCGCCAAGGTGCGCGAGCGCTTCACCCATCCGCTGTGGCGCCGCCTGGCCGAGCGCGCCAAGGGCTCCGGCCACGGCGGCATGGACTTCGTGATGAACTACCGCCACCTCGACTGCATCCGCCAGGGCCTCACCCCGGACAGCGTGGTCTATGACGCCGCCGCCTGGAGCTGCATCATCGAGGTCTCCGCGCGCAGCGTCGCCATCGGCAGCCTGCCGGTGGCCATCCCCGACTTCACCCGCGGGCTGTGGCAGAACCTCGCGCCGCTTGCCATCGCGACCTGAACGATCTGAGCAGTCTTTGCGTCGGCTACCGCCGGCCACGACCCTGAGGGGGCCGGCACGGACTTGCCCGCCGGCTGCTCCATATACTCTACCCCAGTATACCAGGAGGACCGGGCGGCGCCCGACGCCTGGCGGCGGGGAGCGCCTATGGCCGACGACCACCAGCACGCGCACCACGACCATGACGAGGGCCACGGCCACCCGGCGCCCGTGCCGGCACCCGCCCACGAGCACCAGCACGACCATGAGCACGGGCATGACCACGATCCCGTGCACTCGCATGCGCACGGGCACGGGCACGGACTCGGCCACGCCCATGCGCCCAGCCGCTTCGGCGCCGCTATGGCCGTCGGCATCGTCCTCAACCTCGCCCTGGTCGTGCTCAAAGTGGTGGTCGGCTACCGGGCGGATTCCTTCGCCCTGATCGCCGATGCCGGCCACGACTTCGGGGACGTTCTCCTGCTGGCGCTGTCGTGGTGGGCGCTGGTGCTCCAGCGCCGCGCGCCCACCGACCGCCATACCTACGGCCTGCGCCGCTCCTCGGTGCTGGTGGCGCTGACCAATGCCGTAGTTCTGCTCGGCGGCATGGGCGCGCTCGCCTGGGAGGCGCTGGTCCGCTTCCAGCATCCGGTCGCGGTCGACGGCTTCGCCCTGATCTGGGTCTCGGCGGTGGGCATCGTCGTCAACGGGGGGTCCGCTGCCCTCTTCATGTCGGGAGCCGCCAAGGACCTCAATCTGCGCGCCGCCTTCATCCACCTCGCCGGCGACGCCGCGATCTCGTTCGGCGTGGTGATCGCCGGGGCGGTCATCCTCGCCACCGGCTGGCGCTGGGTCGATCCGGTGGTCTCGCTCGCCATCGTGGCGGTGATCGTCTGGGGAACCTGGTCGCTGTTCGCCGAATCGCTCAACCTCGCGCTCGACGCCGCGCCCGCCGGGCTCGATGTCGCCGCCATCCGCGCCTACCTGCTCTCCCTGCCCGGGGTGGTCGGCTGCCACGACCTGCATGTGTGGGCAATGAGCACCACCGAGACCGCTCTCACCGCGCACCTCGTCGTCCCCGCCCCCGCCGGCAGCAGCCACGACGAGCTCCTCCAGCGCACCGCGGGCGAGCTCCAGCAGCGCTTCGGCATCGGCCACGCGACCATCCAGATCGAGAGCGGCGACGGGGCGGTGGCATGCCGCCTGGCCGGTGCCGGGGTGGTCTAGCCGGTCCTGTCGGTGCAGCGGGCAGGCGGGCTACGCAAACGGGAATTCCCGTGCAGTGGGAGCGCACATTTGGTATAATAGTGAATGAGTCTTGGACGATGAGACCCTCCACCGCGGCCAGTAGCCGGAACGACGAGGACAGCGACGATTGGTCGGTGGCCGCGCCGATTCCCGCTGCCGCACCAGCATCGCCTGCCGCACCTGCCACGACGGTGCGCCCCGCCGATGCCGGTGGTGGCGTTTCCCAGTTCAACGCCTTCTGGGCGCTGCTCGATGCCGTGGTGGCGGCGCTTGAGGCGCTGCTCCAGGCGCTGTGGGGACCCGCGCCTCTGCCGTGCGCTAGCGCTGGGGTCTACCTCCTCAATGCCATCGACGCCGCGGCAAGCGCTGGGCACTGGCTTGGTGCCGAGAAGCGCTGGTACAACCGCACCGGTACCCCGGTCCTGCCCCGAACGCGCGAGCGCAAAGGGGTGGTGAAGTGGCTAAGCGATCGCCTCGACCCTTGGCTGTGACCTTGCCTAGCGCCCGGTTGACTGCCTCGCCTGGGCGCGCTTGCCCCGAACGCCCGCCCGCCTAGCGTCGCCCGCGAGCTCGCTCCCACCACCACGGTGCCGCCCCCGGACACCCAGCCGCAGGCAAGGCGAACAACCATGGGCCTCATCGAACGCCGCACGGTCAAAGAACTGCAGGACACCACCCTGCCCGGGCGCGGGTACAGGAGATCACAGAGATCTGCGGCGCCGCCATCCCCTACGAGGTCGACTGACCGAGCCTCGCCGACGATGCCGAGGCGCTCAACTTCCTCGACAACCTCTCCTGCCACCGCCTCAACCTGGCGCTGCGCGTGATCTGCAGCGACGACATGGGCAAGCAGGCGGTGCGCGACGGGCTCAAGCTCATCCGCCTGACGAATGTCGCCGACAAGTCCGCCATGCGCCTCGCCTTCAGCGGCGGCGTGCTCGAGATGCATTGCGCCTACGCCCTGCGCACCGACG
>JAYVMM010000479.1:0-3386 GCA_043758975.1 Planctomycetota bacterium
GAAATATGACCCAAACGGCCCTGGCCGACACCGCAGGCGTCTCCATGCAGACCGTGGTGCGCCTGGAGGCGGGAACGGCATCGACCGGGCTCGTCGCCCTCATCCGCATCATACGCGCCTTGGGCCTCCTCGACCGCTTGGACCAGCTCTTTCCGGAGATGGGACCGAGTCCCCTCGAATTGGTGAAGCTTCACGGCAAGCGCCGTCGGCGAGCGTCGCGGACATCGCCATCACCATCCGGCCCTCCCGGGAAACCCTGGTCCTGGAAGGAATAGCCCATGTTCGCCACCGTTCGGCTGTGGGGCACCGATATCGGGGCCGTGGCCATGGAGCCACCAGCGACCGCAGCGACGTTTCAGTATGACCGGGATTTCCTTCGCAGCGGAATCGAGATCGCGCCGTTGATGATGCCGCTCAGCGACACGATCCATACCTTCCCCGCATTGCCTCGGAATACGTTCCATGGCCTCCCCGGCCTGCTCGCCGATGCGCTGCCGGATCACTTCGGCAATGCCCTCATCGACGCGTGGCTGGCGCAGCACGGTCGCGACGCCGCCAGTTTCGGCGCCATCGAACGACTCTGCTATACGGGGACTCGTGGCATGGGTGCCCTGGAGTTCGTGCCGGCCAGGGGGCCACGAGCGGGCACAGGTGGGCACCTCGACATCGAAGCGCTGGTCCAGCTGGCCTCACAGGTGTTCTCGCATCGCGGTGGTCTGGAGGCGAACTTCGCCCCCGGTGCGCGGGAGAAGGCGATGCGGGATATCCTGCGCGTCGGGACCTCGGCGGGCGGTGCGCGGGCGAAGGCGGTGATCGCCTGGAACCGGGCCTCCAATGTCGTGCGCTCTGGGCGGATCACATCAGGCGATGGCTTCGAATACTGGCTGATGAAATTCGATGGCGTCACCGCCAACCAGGACAAGGAACTCGCCGATGGCATGGGGTATGGGGCCATCGAATATGCCTACTCCCTCATGGCGACAGCCGCTGGCATCACCATGGCGGAATGCCACCTCCTCAAGGAGAACAACCGGCGGCATTTCATGACCAAGCGCTTCGACCGGCTGCACGACGGCGGCAAGCTGCATATGCAATCCCTCGGCGCCCTGGCTCATCATGATCTGAACCAGCCCGGCACCACCAGTTACGAGCAGGCCTTCCAGACGATCAAGCGCCTCGCTCTTCCCATGAGCGATATCGAGCAGCAATTCCGCCGCATGGTGTTCAATATCGTGGCGCGCAATCAGGACGATCACGTCAAGAACATCGCCTTTCTCATGGACAAGACCGGGCGCTGGTCCTTGTCGCCGGCATTCGACGTGAATTACAGCTACAATCCGGCGGGAGACTTCACTGGTGTCCATCAAATGTCGATGAATGGGAAACGCGATCATTTCACTTTGGCTGATTTCCGTGACTGCGGGAAGATCGCGGGGTTGAAGCAAGGCCGCGCCGAGTTGATCAGGGAGGAAGTCTGCGCCGCAGTGCGCACCTGGGAAGAGTTCGCCGCGCAGGCTCAGGTTCCCACCCCCAAGATCGAGAAGATTCGCAATGCCCTGCGCCTGGATTTCCCCAGGTCGTGAATGTCGCAGGCGATTCGCCGATCTCGAGTCTCGGGCAAGGGGCGAGTCGGGAAGCTGGCGTCAGCCGGTCGTAGGACGAGGAGCATCGTGGCGGCCTGGCTGCTGGCGGCGGAGTCTCGGCGAGCAGAATTTATCACCGACATTCTTTTTAGACATCTCGGTAAATTTCCGAGCTTGTACCAAAAGCATTAGCCATGATGCCGGTTTGCTGAAGGATACGCGCATAGAGGTTGCTGAGAGGAATGTTCCGGATGCGGTCATGCAGGACATGACCTCGATGCTGGAACCCGCCGCCAGCGAGGATCACCGGGAGATTTTCGCAGGTATGTGCTGACGCATTGCCCAGATTGCTGACATGCACGATGGCCGTGTCATCGAATAACGTGCCAGACATGGTGGAGCGCTGCTTCATGGCCGTGAGGAAACGGCTGAAAATCTGCAACTCTGCCTCCTCAATCAATGCCAGTTGCATAATCTTGCTTTCCTCCTTCCCGTGATGCGAGGCGTCATGGTGCCCCATTGTGAGGCCTTCGAGTTTCGCCCGGCCGACGTCGCCCAGGGTGAGAAGGATCACCCGCGTCGAGTCGGTCTCGAACGCCAAGCGCACGAGGTCCAGCCACAGAGTCTGGCGCTCCACCATATGGTCGTTGGCGGGATCCTGAACCGGCATCGTGAATGACACTACCGGCTTGGGCTTGCTTGCCCAATCCTGAGCGCGCTGCAGACGACGTTCAGCATCTCGGATGGAGCTGAACATCAGATCGATGCGCTGACGATCCTCGGCGCCGAGCTGTCGCCCCAAGACTGCTGCCTCGGAACGGACCTGATCAAGAATGCTTCGGCCATCGATGAGCCGCTGCGTCTCGATGGCGACCTCGTCAGGGGATCCTTCCATGAACAGCTGATTGAAGACCTGGTGGTGCCGGCCTTCACTGGGCACCGGCAGGCCACGGTCCGTCCATGAGAACGGCCACTGCACCGAGGAGCCAATGACCAGATTGGGAAAGCGTGTGTCGCCGCCGATGCGCTCAGCGGCGTACTGGTCGAGAGAGATGCTGTTGCGGTGCTCCTTGGCCGGATCCTTGATGCGATCCCAATCGACGCCTGTGAACAAGCCCGGCTCGCTGTGGTGGTTCCTATAACGCAGGTGCGACATGCCCGAGAAAATCGTGAAGGTCCCGCGATGGTCGTCGAGGTGCTTCAGGTAGCGGGTCGATTCGTAACTAAGGCCAGGAGTTTCCGGAAACAAGAATGGCGCGTGCAGGCCGAGATTGCGGGCGATCAGCAGCATCCGCCGCGGGGAACTGACGAGCGGATCCGGTCGCGGCGGTTCCATGGCGAGCAGGTGCGGAAGCGCGAGGCAAACAGCGCCGGCACGCAGGAATGAACGCCGGCTGAGCGGAGGGCGGATATGGATGATCACTGGCTGCTCACTTGTTCAGGAAAGGACGGGAGTTGACCAGTTCGATGATGAGCGATCGCAGCCCATACCCGCGTACGGCGATCCGCGAAACTATGGCGTCAACATCGCTGCGATCCGCGAATTGGATGGCGGCGCCGGTGGCGAAGGTTAACAACTTGTCGGCGAGCGTGCGGACGATGCGTTGCGGATCCTCCAAAAGGCGACGCTTGTAGTCGTCGACATCGGTGAACGCACGGCCATCCGGCAGGGTGTAGCCTTGCTCCACCGTCATGCCCAGATAGACCACCTTGCTGGTAGGCCCGGGATCGACACTGGCATCGCCAGGGCAACTAACGGTGATGGTGCGCGCGGTCGGCTGGCGAACTCGGTAGGCATCGCGC